>NZ_JBEYFC010000005.1:0-56552 GCF_040634175.1 Streptomyces sp. NPDC007162 | reverse complement strand
CTTCGGTTTCGGCCACCTTCGCATACTGCAGCGAACTCGACGGTGGCCACGTAGACCACGAGCCCATCCGGACGGATGGTCCGCCTTCGATTTTTGTGGAGGTTGTCGGGAAGCCCATTCCGAGCAAGGGGGGGCCGCCCGCCTCGGGTGGCCCCCTCACTTCACGCGCCGGTGACTCCGCGGTCAGCGCCCCAGCGCTCGGCGGCCGCGGCCCTGCGACAGCACCGGCAGGTTCTTCGCCGGCGCCTGGGAGCGCGTGTCCTCCTCAAGGCGCAGCGCGAGCGCAGGGCAGCGGCGCACCGCACGAATCGCCTTGGCCTCCGCGAACCGTGGCACCTTCGCCTGAGCGACCGTCGGGAAACCGTCCGCACCGAGTTCGAAGACCTCAGGAAGGATGTCCGCGCACAGACCGTGCCCCCGGCACAGCGTCCAGTCGACGTAGATCTTCTGACGGCTGCCGCCACCGTTGTCGTCGGGCTCCCCGCCGCCGGGGATGCCCGTGGGCATCTTGCCGTCCTCGAAGAGCGGCAGAACGCCCTCCACGGGCCGTCCGCAGCCGTTGCCGAGGACATGTGCGGCCAGGTCGTCGGTGAACGCCTTGATCGTCGACTCGAGGAACATCGCGGAACCGTCCGGGTGCGAGCACGCCCCGCGCCGCTTCACGTTCTTCGCGACCTGCTTCAGTGCCTCCAGGGCGGCCGGCCCGCCGCCGTTGAGGATGTCCTCCATGCCGCGCGCGGCCGCCGGCAGACCCAGGTAACACGGACCGCACTGGCCCGCGCTCTCCTCCGCCAGCCACTGGGCGACCCGCAGCGACTCGCCCAGCGGGCACGTCTCCTGTGTGATCGGCAGAATCGCGCCGGCGCCCAGCGCACCCCCCACCGCGTCGAGCGAGTTACGGGAGACGATCGCCTCGTTGACCGTGGCCGCGTCGATCCACTTGCCGTGGTATCCGCCGGTGAGCACACCCTGCGGCACCGGCGGGGCGCCGGCCAGCTGCAGCACGTAGCGCAGCGGCACACCCGTGGGCACCTCGATCACCATGGGGCGGGCGACGGCACCGGAGACCGTCAGCATGACGGTGCCCGGCTCGTCGTACAGGCCAGTGTTGCCGTACCGCTCCGGGCCGATACGGGCGGCGATCGCCAGCTGCGCGAACGTCTCCGCGTTCGACAGCAGCGTCGGCGCGCCGCCGACACCGTTCTGCGACGCACTGGTCTTGCGGCCGGGAGGGATCGCCGGGCCGCCGTCGATCGAGCGGATCAGCGACGCGGCCGCACCGGTGACCATGCGGACCGGATTGCGCTGGACGAACGCCTTCAGCGCCGAGCGGCGGCCGTTGCTCAGGCCGCGTTCGGCGAGCGCCTGCTCCATGGAGCGCTGAGTGGACTCCCGGGTGACGCCGATGACGAGTGTGCGGGCACCCAGAGCCTCGGCGCACAGCAGCGCGCCGTCCAGGATGAGGTGCGGAGCACGGTTGATCAGCACCGTGTCCTTGCGGCAGGCCGGCTCGTCCTCGCTGCCGTTGACGACGACGACCGGCCGCACACCGCGCTTGATCGCCGCTTCGGCGACCGAGCGCAGCTTCTTGTGGAAGGGGAACCCCGCGCCGCCGCGGCCCTTCAGGTTGATGCGTTCGGAGAGCTGCGCGAGCTGCTCCCCGCCCAACGGCTCAAGCGGCCCGTGCACCTTGAGGTGCATGGGCAGATCGAGTCTTTCGACAAGGTCGAAACCCGACGTGAGCTGCGGAAGACCGACCACGCGGACTTCTGGGACGTCGGGCAGGGCCTCGTTCACCTATAGCCTCCGGAAGGCGTGTTCCAAGGTTCGCCCGAACCCGGTGCGTCGAAGGACGACCCGGGCGCTGGTTCGTTGGCGGGACCGCTGTTGTATGTGTCATTCGAGTTGTACGTCCCATAGCGGGCGTTCGTCTCACCCGTGTCGTACACATCACGTCCAGCGGTTCCACCGGCGCCCGAATTGCCATAGACCGGGATGTTGTATCCGGTGTCCTGAAGCGGGTCGTACGCCGACGGCGGCGCTTCGCCGACCGGCGGCGGTGACGGGATCGGCCAGCTGCCCGAGGTGCTCGAGGGGCCGTCCATGCGGGGGACGGGCTGGGTGGACTGGACGTCCAGCCGCTCCATGCGTGCGGTCTGGCCGGCCGCGAACGGCGACTGCTGCTTCCCGGGCGCGTTCGTGGCCCGGTAGGCGGCCGCGAAGCCGGAGGCCGGCTCGGAGACGGGGGCGGCGGAGGGGAAGAGCGGGTTCGACTGCGTGGACATGGTGTCGGCGCGCGGAGCCCTGGGTTCGCGCTCGCGCGGGGTCTCGTAACCGGGCAGCCCGGACTCGCTCATCCGGGCACGGCTCGCGTCGAGATCGTTCATGCGGGACCGGTCCGCGTCCCCGAGGAGTGTGACGAGGCGGTCGGCGAAACGGCGCTTGAACGGGCGGGGGGCGGCACGCAGGACGAGGGCCGCCATGATTCCGGCCAGGCACAGCTCGTACGACACCATGAAGAACGTCTTCGCCGGGCGCCCCGCGAAGAGACCGTGGAGCAGGGCGAAGCACAGGGCCGGGTAGGCCAGCATGTGCATCGCCCGCCAGCGGGCCGCCACCACGGCGGGCGCGGCGAACTGGTTGCGCAGCGCGCCGGTGATGCCCACGAAAATCATCAGGTAGGCGGCCAGGGAGCCCATGCCGACGAGGGTGGCGCTGCCCGGATTCGCGCCGCCGCCTCCGGTGACCAGCCAGCCGAAGGGGATCAGGGCCGCGATCCAGTCGGCGTGGTCCAGCGCGATCTTCACCCCGATGTGCACGAGGAGGAACGCGATCGAGGCGACCGCGGTGACCCGGTGGATGGCCTGGGCCACGATCCGCTGGCGGATGTTGAGGAGGATGCGGTCCTGGGCCACCAGGCCCCAGATGCACGAGCAGGTGAGGCAGACGAGCGCCAGGACGCCCGCACCGAAGTTCAGGAACTGCTGCAGCCAGTCGCCTCCCAGGAGGACGACGACGGGTATCAGCAGCAGGACGACAGCGGACGCCACCCCGTAGGCCGAGCGGCCTGGCTTGGGAAGCGAGCTGTTACTACGACGAGGGTTCATGGGGGCAACTCCGAGCAGTTCGGGAAAGCGGTCCCGGTGCCGCAGCCTAAGTGGCGCCATACCGATCAGTACGAGGTT
This sequence comes from Streptomyces sp. NPDC007162, assembly GCF_040634175.1. NCBI lineage: Bacteria > Bacillati > Actinomycetota > Actinomycetes > Kitasatosporales > Streptomycetaceae > Streptomyces > Streptomyces sp. NPDC007162. Next base: position 53,367 of record NZ_JBEYFC010000005.1, on the reverse strand, counting down.
TGAGTTATTGCGTTGTTACCAAAGAGCGATGCCGTCCTTGCGGTGTCCCTTAGGGGACGGTACGCGAAGTAAATTTTTGAACCTGGTTCAACTCTCGTCCCGATGGTTGCCTTAGACGCACGTGTCAACCGTTGATACGTAAGCGCGTCGCAGCTTGCTCAAGGGCTGCGGTACCCTGACGCCATGCGTGCCGTACGCCTTCTGCTTAGCGGGCCGCGCTGATCAGTCCCGACCGCCGCACAAAGCGGCTGGCCGGCATCGGCGCGGCGTCCCCTCCTGTGTGAGGGGATTTTTCGTTTCTAGAAAGATCGCAGCCGCAGGCAGAGACGACCGATGGAGCTTTGAGGATCATGAGCGAGACGAACCCCGCTGCCACCGCCACGTCGGCGGAGGTCGCGCCGCACCGCTACACGGCTGCTCTGGCGGCCGAGATCGAGGCACGCTGGCAGGACTTCTGGGACGCCGACGGCACCTACGCGGCCCCCAACCCCAAGGGTGACCTGGCCGGCGACCCCGAGCTGGTCGCCAGGCCCAAGAAGTTCATCATGGACATGTTCCCGTATCCGTCCGGTGCGGGCCTGCACGTCGGCCACCCCCTGGGCTACATCGCCACCGACGTCTTCGCCCGCTTCCAGCGGATGAACGGCCACAACGTCCTGCACACGCTGGGCTTCGACGCCTTCGGCCTGCCCGCCGAGCAGTACGCGGTACAGACCGGCACCCACCCGCGGGTGTCCACCGAGGCCAACATCGAGAACATGAAGGCCCAGCTGCGCCGGCTGGGCCTGGGCCACGACAAGCGCCGGTCCTTCGCCACGATCGACCCGGACTACTACAAGTGGACCCAGTGGATCTTCCTGCAGATCTTCAACTCCTGGTACGACGACGAAGCCGAAAAGGCCCGCCCGATCTCCGAACTCATCGCCCAGTTCGAGTCCGGTGAGCGTGCCGTACCGGGGCACACGCGCGCGTGGAACGAGCTGACCGCCGCCGAGCGCGGTGACGTCCTGGGCGAGTTCCGCCTGGCCTACGCCTCCGACGCGCCGGTCAACTGGTGCCCCGGCCTGGGCACCGTGCTGGCCAACGAAGAGGTCACCGCCGACGGCCGCTCCGAGCGCGGCAACTTCCCCGTCTTCAAGGCCAAGCTGCGCCAGTGGAACATGCGCATCACCGCCTACGCCGACCGGCTGCTGGACGACCTGGACGAGCTGGACTGGCCCGAGGCGATCAAGCTGCAGCAGCGCAACTGGATCGGCCGCAGCGAAGGCGCCCGAGTCGATTTCCCGATCGACGGCGAGAAGATCACCGTCTTCACCACGCGCCCGGACACCCTGTTCGGCGCCACTTACATGGTGCTGGCCCCCGAACACCCGCTGGTCGACCGGTTCACTCCGGCTGCCTGGCCCGAAGGCACCCACGAGGCGTGGACCGGCGGGCACGCCACACCGGCCGAGGCCGTCGCCGCGTACCGTGCGCAGGCCGCGTCGAAGTCCGACGTCGAACGCCAGGCCGAGGCCAAGGACAAGACCGGCGTCTTCACCGGCGAGTACGCCACCAACCCGGTCAACGGCGAGCGGGTCCCCGTCTTCATCGCCGACTACGTCCTGATGGGCTACGGCACCGGCGCGATCATGGCGGTTCCGGCCGGCGACCAGCGTGACTTCGAGTTCGCCCGCGCCTTCGAACTGCCGATCGTCTGCATCGTCGAACCGACCGACGGCCGTGGCACCGACACCTCGACGTGGGAGAACGCCTTCGCCTCCTACGACGCGAAAATCATCAACTCGTCGAACGACGAGATCGAACTGGACGGTCTGCCGGTCCCCGAGGCCAAGGCCCGCATCACCGCGTGGCTGGCCCGCAAGGGCATCGGCGAGGGCACCGTCAACTTCCGGCTGCGCGACTGGCTGTTCAGCCGCCAGCGGTACTGGGGCGAGCCGTTCCCGATCGTCTACGACGAGGACGGCGTCGCCCACGCGCTGCCCGAGTCGATGCTGCCGTTGGAACTGCCGGAGGTCGAGGACTACTCGCCGCGCACCTTCGACCCCGAGGACGCCGACACCCAGCCCGAGACTCCGCTGTCACGCAACGCGGAGTGGGTCAACGTCACCCTGGACCTGGGCGACGGACCGAAGAAGTACCGCCGCGAGACCAACACCATGCCCAACTGGGCCGGTTCCTGCTGGTACGAGCTGCGCTACCTGGACCCGCACAACAGCGAGAAGCTGGTCGACCCGCAGGTCGAGCAGTACTGGATGGGCCCCCGCGAAGGCATGCCGCACGGCGGTGTCGACCTGTATGTCGGCGGTGCCGAGCACGCCGTGCTGCACCTGCTGTACGCCCGTTTCTGGTCGAAGGTCCTGTACGACCTGGGCCACGTCTCGTCGGCCGAGCCGTTCCACAAGCTGTTCAACCAGGGCATGATCCAGGCCTACGTCTACCGTGACGGCCGCGGCTTCCCGGTGCCCGCCGCCGAGGTCGAGGAGCAGGACGGCGCCTACTACTACCAGGGCGAGAAGGTCAGCCGGCTGCTGGGCAAGATGGGCAAGTCCCTGAAGAACGCGGTGACGCCGGACGAGATCTGCGCCGAGTACGGTGCCGACACCCTGCGCCTGTACGAGATGGCGATGGGTCCGCTGGACGTCTCCCGGCCGTGGGACACGCGTGCGGTGGTCGGCCAGTTCCGGCTGCTGCAGCGGCTGTGGCGCAACATCGTCGACGAGGCCACCGGTGAGGTGACCGTCACCGACACCGAGCCCGACGAGGAGACACTGCGCGCCCTGCACAAGGCGATCGACGGCGTCCGGCAGGACCTGGAAGGGCTGCGCTTCAACACCGCCATCGCCAAGGTCACCGAACTGAACAACCACCTGACCAAGGCGGGCGGCGCGGTACCGCGTACGGTCGCCGAGCCGCTGGTACTGCTGATCGCGCCCCTGGCTCCGCACATCGCCGAGGAACTGTGGCGCAAGCTGGGCCACACCGACTCGGTCGTGCACCGGGACTTCCCGATCGCCGACCCGAACTACGTCGTCGACGAGACGGTGACCTGCGTCGTGCAGATCAAGGGCAAGGTCAAGGCCCGCCTGGAGGTGTCGCCGGCCATCTCCGACGAGGAACTGGAGAAGGTGGCGCTGGCCGACGAGACGGTCGTGAAGGCGCTGGGCGGTGCCGGGATCCGCAAGGTGATCGTGCGCGCGCCGAAGCTGGTGAACATCGTCACGGGCTGACGTACCGGGCCCCTCCGGGTGGTCCCCTACGGGCAGGTTCGGGGTCTTTCTGGAACTCCGGGCCTGCCCTTTGCGTTTACCGTTGAAGAGCGCGGCGTCCCTGCCGGGCTCGGAGACGGTCGGGGCGGTCGGAGACGGTCGGGAGCGAGGAGGAGCATCGTGGAAGCAGTGATCGCCGTATTCGCCGTGCTGTTCCTGCTCTTCGTCGCCGGCGGGGCGTACATCACCTTCAGGGCGGTCGGCGCGGCCAAACGCGGTGTGGACCGCACGATCACGCAGGCCCGGCGCACGGTCGAGGACCACACACTGCGTGCCAAGTCCATGGTCCAGATCGGCCCGGCGGCCGAGATCGCACAGCTCCGGCTCACCCTGCGCACCTCGATGCGGGCCACCCAGGACGCCTTGCAGGCGGGAGCCGCCGAGGACGAGTCGCTGAAGGAGTCCCTCGGCCTCTTCGAGCGGCTCAGCGCACACGGGCACGAACTGGACGGTGAGCTCAGGCGCCTGGAGACCGAGCCGGACCGGGCCACGCTCGCCACGAGACTGCCCGAACTGCGGCGGCGGGCAAAGCGTGTCACCGAGTCCGCGGACGCGTTGCGCTGGGCGGCCCGCGACCGGGCCCGCCGGTTCGCCGACGACGATCTGGACACCCTGAGCACGCAGATCGGTGTCGAGGCGGACGCCCTACGGCACTGGACCCGGCCAGCCTCCGGGCCCGAGACCCCGCCGTGGCCGGAGGCGGCCCCGGGGCAGGAGGACCGTCAGACCTGGCCGGAGGCACCCCGGTCCGGCGCGGCCGGGGGGCCGACACCGTCCGCGATCACTCCGCCGGCCCCGCCGCGGGTGTACCCGTGGCACAAGAAGCCCCGGCCGGAGAGCACCACTTGACGCGGCCGGCCCCCTTCCGGCTGACCGGGGGCGGGCTGCCGCGCCCGGGCTACGCCAGGTAATCTCCAGCTCATGTCCCGCCATGTCGCGATCGTCACCGATTCAACGGCCTACCTGCCGCCGCGGACGATGGAGCGCCACGGCATCACCGCGGTTCCCCTGACCGTGGTCCTCGGCGACCGGGCGCTCGAAGAGGGCACCGAGATCTCGACCCGGTCCCTGGCCCAGGCGCTGCAGAAACGGCGCTCCGTCACCACGTCGCGGCCCAGCCCCGAGGTGTTCGCCGACACCTACCGGAAGGTCGCGGAGTCGGGGGCCACCGGCATCGTCTCGCTCCACCTGTCCGCCGAACTCTCGGGCACTTTCGACGCGGCGGTCGCCGCGGCCCGTGAAGCACCCGTCCCGGTACGGGTGGTGGACACCGGGATGGTCGCGATGGCGCTCGGTTTCTGCGCGCTCGCGGCGGCCGAGGCCGCCGAGACGGGCGGCACCGTGGACGAGGCCGTCGCGGCGGCCGAGAAGCGGGCCGCGGGCACCTCGGCGTACTTCTACGTCGACACCCTCGACTATCTGCGCCGCGGCGGCCGTATCGGCGCCGCTCAGGCCCTGCTGGGTTCCGCGCTCGCCGTGAAGCCTTTGCTCCAGCTGGACGGCGGCCGGATCGAACTCCTGGAGAAGGTACGGACGGCGTCCCGTGCCATCGCCCGCCTCGAGGAACTCGCGGCCGAGCGTGCGGGCGGCGCCGAGGTGGACATCGCCGTCCACCATCTCGCGGCCCCCGACCGGGCCGCCGCTCTGGCCGATCGGCTGCGGGCACGGGTGCCCGGGCTGGCCGACCTGCATGTGAGCGAGGTCGGCGCGGTCATCGGGGCGCACACCGGACCCGGGCTGCTCGGGGCGGTCGTCTCCGCGCGCTGACCTGTGGACGTGGGGCAGCAGCCTCGTCACGATCACTCGTCCGGGTGGCGAAGTTATCCACAACTGGGGCGTGTTCCACGGAAATCGAGCAAGATCATCGCGGATCGGTGGGAAGGCCGATCCTCGTCGCATGGCACTTCGATCACGCTCACACGAGACACACGCGACCAGCGGCCCGGGCCGGGGCCCCACTTCCGACGGCCGCACGCGACATCGCCGGTCCCCGGTCCGGGCCGGCGCCCGCCACCGTCCGGCCCCGGCGGACGAACTGCGCCGCCGGGCGGAACTCCTCTTCGGCGAGAGAGGAGTCACCGGGCCGAAACGGGAGCAAGCACCTCCGGCGGCGGCGACGGTGGCCGGCACGGGTTCCGCGGCCGGACTGACCGCGGCGACGAGCGTGCTGCGCACGGCCACCACCGGGATGCGCACAGCGGCGGCGGCGCTGTCGACGGCGGCGGCAGTGATGTCGTCCGCCCGCACCCTTGCCGGTGAGACCGGGGCCCGGCGCCGGCCGGCTCTTCCAGGGTTGCGGACCCGGCTGGGGGTAGCCGTCCGGGAACGGGTGCCGGTGTGGCTTCAGACACGCGTCGCCGTGGAACGCCGGGGCGCCGTTGCCCTCGGGGTGGTCCTCGTCGTGGCCGGGGCCCTGGCGCTGCAGCACTTCTGGACCGGCCGGACCGAATCCGTGAGCGCTCCGGAGGTGGTGCGCGCCCGGGCGCCGTACGAGAAGGACGAGCAGGCCGGGAAGGCCGGGAGGAACAACAGGAAGAACGGCCCGGCTGCCGGTGCCGGTACGGCCGCGGCGTCCGGTGGGACCGGTGGGACCGGGACGACGGGCGGGGCCGGCAGCGGCGAGATCGTCGTGGACGTCACCGGGAAGGTCCGGGAGCCGGGGGTCCACACGCTGCCGGCCGGGTCCCGGGTGACCGACGCGCTGCGGGCGGCAGGCGGGGTGCGGCCCGGTGCGGACACCGACGGGCTCAACCGTGCGCGTTTCCTCATGGACGGTGAACAGATCGTCGTCGGGGGGCCTGCCCCACCGGCCGGGGCAGGGCAGGCGGGCCAGGCCGGGCAGGTGGCAGGGGGTGCCGTGGCAGGAGCCGGTCCGTCGGCGCCGGTCTCCCTGAACACGGCGACCGTGGAGCAGCTCGACGCCCTGCCGGGAGTCGGCCCGGTCCTGGCCCAGCACATCGTCGACTACCGCACCCAGCACGTCGGATTCCGCTCGGTCGACGAACTCCGGCAGGTCAAGGGCATCGGTGACCGCCGCTTCTCTGATCTGCGGGACCTGGTACGGCCATGAGCCGGACGACCCGCGGCACCCCGCCGGCAGCCGTGACCGGTCGCCGGGCCGGGCTCGACGGCTCGGTTCGGCGACCGGGGATCGCGCACCCTCGTCAGGAGGGAACCGCCGACCTGCGGCTGGTGCCGCCAGCCCTGGCCGCATGGGCGACGGCGGCGCTGACGCTGGACCTGTCGCCGGGGTGGACGACCGGGATCGTCGTCGGCTGCCTGGCGGCCGGGCTGACCCTGGTGTGGCGCAGCCGGGCCGGGGAACGACCGGGAAACACCGTTGGCAACTCCTCGACCGCCGCCTCCGTCGACCCTCCGGTCACCCCCTCCGTCACCCGGCCCGCCAACCCCGCGCCGTCGCAGCCGACCTGGCGGCGGGCATCCCTCGGTGCCCTGCTGCTCTGCATCGCCGGAGCGGCCGCCTCGGCGGGGCTGCACGGGGCGGACGTGCGCCGGGGGCCGGTGCCGCAACTGGCCCGGGGGTACGCGACCGTGACCGCGGAGGTGGAACTCACCGGTGATCCCTGGGTCAGCAGGCCGCGGGTGCGGGGAGATCACGCCACGTCGGCCGCCGTGCTGGTGCGCGGTGAGGTGAGGCGGGTGGAGCGGGGCGACGGGACGGCGGAGACGACGCGTTCGCCGGTGCTGGTGGTCGTCGATCCGGGCGTGCCCGCGCCGGGTGGTGGCGGTCGGGCGCGGTGGCTCGGGCTGCTGCCCTCCACGCGGTTGCGGGTGACCGCGCGGCTGGCGGCGCCCACGGCCGGCGGGGACCGGGTCGCGGCGATGCTGCGGGTACGGGAGCGTCCTTCCCCGGTGGTGGTGGGTGAGCCGAGCGGACCGCAGCAGCTGGCCGGACGCCTGCGGGCCGGGCTGCGGAAGGCGACCGACGGGCTGCCCGAGGACGCGCGGGCGCTGCTGCCGGGACTGGTCGTCGGAGACACCTCCCGGATCACCCCCGAACTGGACGAGGCTTTCGAGGAGACCGACCTCGCCCACACCCTGGCGGTGTCGGGCAGCAACCTCACCATCCTGCTCGCCCTGCTCATCGGACCGCCGGGGCTGGCGCAGCAGGTCGAGCGGCGTGGGCTCGCCCCGCGTCTCGGGCTGTCGCTGCGGGCGACCGCTCTGTTCTCCTCGGCGCTCACCCTCGGGTTCGTCGTCGTGTGCCGCCCCGATCCCAGTGTGCTGCGGGCGGCTGCCTGCGGCGCCGTCGCCCTGCTGGCTCTGGCGACCGGCCGCCGCAGGTCCCTGATGCCGGCGCTGGCGGCGGCGGTGCTGCTGCTGGTGCTGTACGACCCGTGGCTGGCCCGTAGTTACGGCTTCCTGCTGTCCGTGCTGGCCACCGGATCGCTTCTGGTACTGGCGCCGGGGTGGAGCGAGGCGTTGCGGCGGCGCGGGGTGCCGGAGCGGCTGTCCGAGGGCCTGGCCGCGGCAGCCGCCGCGCAGGCGGTGTGCGGGCCGGTGGTCGCGGTGCTGTCGGCGCGGGTGAGTTTGGTGGCGGTGCCCTGCAACCTGCTGGCGGAGATCGCGGTCGCGCCGGCGACGGTGCTGGGGTTCGCGGCGCTCGCGGCCGCGCCGGTGGCGATGCCGGTGGCCAGGGTGCTGGCCTGGTGCGCGGTCTGGCCCGCCGGCTGGATCGCGGGGATCGCCCGGGCCGGGGCGGGGTTGCCGGGGGCGGGAGTGGACTGGCCGGGGAGCTGGGCGGGGGCGTTTGTGCTGGCCGGGGTCACGGTGGCCGTCGTGCTGCTGGGGCGGCGATTGCTGCGGCATCCGTGGTGGTGCGGGGCGCTGGGAGTGCTGCTGGTGCTGCTGGTGGTCCGGCCCGCGCCGCTGGCCCGGGTGGTCACGGGTTGGCCGCCGCCCGGCTGGCGGCTGGCGATGTGCGATGTCGGACAGGGCGACGCGACGGTGCTCGCGGCCGGCGCGGGCACGGGAGTGGTCGTCGATGCCGGGCCCGATCCGAAGCTGGTCGACCGCTGTCTGCGGGAACTGGGTATCACCCGCGTCCCGCTGGTCGTCCTCACCCACTTCCACGCCGATCACGTGGCCGGGCTGCCCGGGGTGCTGCGGGGACGTGAGGTCGCGCAGATCGAGACGACCGGGTTCGCGGAACCCGCGGACCAGGCGGAGTTCGTCTTCCGGGAGGCGGCCGCTCACCATGTTCCGGTCACGCGGGCGGTCGCCGGGGAGCAGCGCAGGACCGGGTCGCTGGACTGGCAGGTGCTGTGGCCGCCCCCGGATCCGGCACCGGAACCGGACGGCCCGAACGACGCCAGTGTCGCCATGCTGGTCCGCTCGGCCGGGCTGCGGATGCTGCTGCTCGGTGATCTCGAACCACTGGCCCAGCAGGAACTGCTGAGATCACCGGCGGCTGCGGAGCTGCGCCGGGTGGATGTGCTGAAGGTGGCCCATCACGGGTCGGCGTATCAGGATCCGCAGTTGATACGGCTGGTGGCGCCGAGGGTCGCACTCATCTCCTGCGGGGTGGACAACCCGTACGGGCACCCAGCACCGGGCACGGTGGCCGCGCTCGCGAACCTGGGGGCGGTGGTGCTGCGGACCGACCGGGACGGGGCGCTCGCGGTGACCGGTGGCGGCGGGCGGCAGGCGGGGGAGCTGAGAGTGGCGCGAGACTGAGGGCATGAACTCGGTTGACTCCGCCCGGATCGACGCCTACCTCCGCCGCCTCGGGACCGCCCGCCCGGCCCGGCCCACCGCCGAGGCGCTGCGGGAGCTGCATCTGCGGCACCTGCTGGCAGTGCCCTTCGAGAACCTGTCGATCCATCTCGGCGAGGAGATCGTGCTGGAGGAGGACAGGCTGCTGGACAAGGTGGTGGGTGCGGGCCGGGGCGGCTTCTGCTACGAGCTCAACGGCGCCTTCGCCGCCTTGCTCACCGCACTGGGGTTCCGGGTGACGCCGCTGGCAGGGCGGGTGTACGGGGAGGAGGGGCGGCTGGGTGTCCCGTACGGCCATCTCGCGCTGCGGGTGCGGACGGTGGACGGTGGCGAATGGCTGGCGGATGTCGGGTTCGGGACGCACAGCCACTACCCGCTGGCGTTCGCGGAGCGGGGTGAACAGGCCGACCCCGGCGGGACGTTCCGGATCACGGCGGCCGGGCCGGACGCGGCCGGGGTGAGCGGAGCGGGCGGCGCGGCGGGCGGGGGTCCGGACGCGCTGCGGGACGGGGCATCGGGAGATCTGGACGTGTTGCGGGACGGGCGGCCGGAGTACCGGTTGGAGGTCAGGCCGCGGGTGCTCGGGGATTTCACGGCCGGGGCGTGGTGGCACAGCACCTCCCCGGCGTCGCACTTCACGCAGTCGCTGGTCTGTTCCCGGGTCACCGAGGACGGAGGACGGGTCACGCTGGGCGGCCGGACGTTGACGGTGACGGCGGGCGACGGGACGCGTGAGGTGCGGGAGCTGGGTCGGGACGAGGAGGTGCTCGGCGTGTACCGGGAGCGGTTCGGGATCGCGCTGGACCGTGTGCCGACTGTGCGGAACCCGCTGGAGGAAGAGCGGAACGGCTAATTCGCCCTTCGGGGGATGACACGTCTCTACTGCCGCTTAGCGTGCCACTCATGGGTGGTTCCGGCGCATGTGCTGCATTCCCGTGATGTGGCCCCCTGTTGCCTCGAAAGCCGCATCAGTGATCGAATGTCTCTTCGGTAACGGATGGTGGCGAGGCGTACAGGGGTGGCGTGGATGTTCGGCCGCTTGATGGGAAACCGAACGAACCGGGTGCAGCGGACGAGCCCCCTCGCGGCGGTGCAGACTCCGCCGGACGCCGGGGTGTTGAGCTGCCGGGTGCTGGACCCGGTCAACGAACCGGTGACGAACGCGGAGTTCGCGGTCAGCGACACCACGGGGCGCACGGTGGTCAGCGGCGGCGCCGACCCCTACGGGTCGTTCGTGACGACCGTGCCCGCCGGGGAGTACCGGCTGGCGGTGTCCGCCGAGGGGTTCACGCCGTACCGGGCCACCGCGCAGGTCGGCGAGAACTGCCTCGCCTCGCTCGGTGACGTGACCCTCCAGGTCGCCGCGCCGCCGGAGCTGCCTTCGCCGGGGGACTGGGAGATCGAGCCCGCGCATTCCTCGATCGGCTTCACCGCCCGGCACATCGGACTGGCCCGGATCCACGGGCGGTTCAACTCGTTCGCGGGTGTGGTCCGGATCGCCGAGCAGATGGAGCGGTCCGCGATGCACGTGGTGATCGACGCCGCCGCCATTGACACGGGCGTCCGGATGCGGGACGACCATCTGAGGTCGGCGGACTTCCTGGACGTGCAGCGCTTTCCGACCCTGGAGTTCTACAGCGAGCGGTTCGTGCACAGGGGCGGCACGAGGTGGGGTGTCACCGGGGCGCTGTCCCTGCACGGTGTGACGCGGACGGTCACCCTGGACACCGAATACCTCGGGATGGGCAACGGCATGGAGGGCGAGGTGCGGGCGGCCTGCCGGGCCACGACCGAACTGCACCGGGACGACTTCACCGTGAGCTGGCAGACGATGCTGGCGCGTGGGATCGCCGTCGTCGGGCCGAGCATCCGGATCGACCTGGACGTGCAGATCGTGCCCGAGGGCTGAGCCGGCCGTCCGGATCGTCGTGGTGCGCGGCGGTGCCCGACAATGAGGCCGTGAGTGACGTGAGACATGTGCTGGTGCTGCCGGACCGGGACGCGGCGGAGGAGGCGGCCGAGGCGCTCGGGGAGCGGTTCGGGGTCGCCGAGGAGCCACGGCTGGTGCGGGACGCGCTGGCGGGTGAGGACGATGCGGAGGACGCCCAGTGGCTGGTGCTGCTGCGCGACGAGGACGAGCGGCTGGACCCGGCGGCGCTGGACGAGTTCGCGGGGAAGTGGGAGGGCTGGCGGGAGGAGCCGTGAGCTTCCGCTGCCCGCGAAGGCGCCGCTGACGGGCGTCCGGCCGCGCGGCCGCGTGTCAGTGGGCCGTGGGATGCTTGGCGCGATGGCCAAGAAGACTGCTGATGACGATCCGCTCGCCCCGGTGACCCTTGCCGTGGGGCAGGAGGACCTGCTGCTCGACCGTGCCGTGCAGCAGGTGGTGGCCGCCGCCCGGGCCGCCGACGCCGACACGGACGTACGGGACCTGACCCCGGACCAGTTGCAGCCCGGCACTCTCGCGGAGCTGACCAGCCCGTCGCTGTTCGCCGAGCGCAAGGTCGTGGTCGTACGCAACGCGCAGGATCTGTCCGCCGACACGGTCAAGGACGTGAAGGCGTATCTGGGGGCGCCCGCCGAGGAGATCACGCTCGTGCTGCTGCACGCGGGCGGGGCCAAGGGCAAGGGGTTGCTGGACGCGGCACGCAAGGCGGGGGCGCGGGAGGTCGCGTGCCCGAAGATGACCAAGCCGGCCGATCGGCTCGCGTTCGTCAGGGGCGAGTTCAGGGCGCTGGGGCGGTCCGCCACGCCCGAGGCGTGTCAGGCGCTCGTCGACGCCATCGGCAGTGATCTGCGGGAGCTGGCGTCCGCCGCGTCCCAGCTCACCGCGGACGTCGAGGGCACCGTCGACGAGGCGGTCGTCGGCCGGTACTACACCGGGCGGGCCGAGGCGTCCAGCTTCACCGTCGCCGACCGGGCCGTGGAGGGGCGTACGGCGGAGGCGCTGGAGGCGTTGCGCTGGTCGCTGGCGACCGGGGTCGCACCGGTGATGATCACGAGCGCGCTCGCGCAGGGCGTGCGGGCGATCGGGAAGCTGTCCGGGGCGAGGGGCGGCCGGCCCGCCGATCTCGCGCGGGAACTCGGGATGCCGCCGTGGAAGATCGACCGGGTGCGGCAGCAGATGCGCGGCTGGACGCCGGACGGGGTCGCGGTCGCGCTGCGGGCCGTCGCCGAGGCGGACGCGGGCGTCAAGGGCGGCGGGGACGATCCCGAGTACGCCCTGGAGAAGGCCGTGGTGACCATCGCGCGGGCTGCGCGGTCACGAGGGCGTGGCTAGGGCCTGTTGCGGAAGCCTCGCCTGTCGCGAGAGTCCTGCAGGCCGGCCGTGGAAGTCCCGTGTGTCGCGCGACGCCATGCACGCACTCTCGTCCCGCGGCGCGGGCCGGCAGGTGCCGGGGACGCGCATGACGAAGGCCCCGTCCGTCGCCCTGGGGAAGGGCGGGGGCGGGGCCTTGTCTCACAGCTGTCGAGTCCGTTCCCGCGTGGCGAACGCAGGCCGCGAACAGACTCTGGGTGCCGGTCGGGAGCGGATGAGAGAGGGCCCGCTCTGGGTCCTTCCGGCGGTCAGATCAGGGAAGAGGTTCAGCCCTGGAGGGAAGCGACCTTGGAAGCAAGCGCCGACTTCTTGTTGGCGGCCTGGTTCTTGTGGATGACGCCCTTGGAGACGGCCTTGTCGAGCTGACGCGCGGCAGCGCGCTGGAGCTCGGTGGCCTTCTGGACGTCGCCTGCGGCAGCGGCCTCACGGGCCTTGCGGATCGCGGTCTTCAGGGACGACTTGACGGCCTTGTTGCGCAGCCGAGCCTTCTCGTTGGTCTTGATCCGCTTGATCTGGGACTTGATGTTCGCCACGAATGAGCCTTTTCAGGTTCTGGTACGGGCCAGGAGTTCTCCGCACGACGAAGGCGTGGAGATGTCCGGATCCCTTACCGGTGTGTTTTCTGATTGACGTGCCTCGTGCTGAGAGGGCATGAGACACAGCTGCCCAGACTAGCAGTGGGGCGGCGGCCAGCCCAAACCGTGCCCCGGTCGCTCTCCATGGGACCATGGAGGCTACGTATCGATCCGACCCGAGGCATAAGGCGCCTCAAGAGACAGGACCCTGCGTGCCCGCGACCCCTAACAATGTGCCCGAGCCGAGCCGTACCGACCCGGCTCTGATCCGCAATTTCTGCATCATCGCGCACATCGACCACGGCAAGTCCACGCTCGCCGACCGGATGCTCCAGCTGACCGGTGTGGTCGAGCAGCGGCAGATGCGTGCTCAGTACCTCGACCGGATGGACATCGAGCGCGAGCGCGGCATCACGATCAAGTCCCAGGCGGTGCGTCTGCCCTGGGCCCCCACCGAGGGCCCGGACCAGGGCAGCACGCACATCCTCAACATGATCGACACCCCGGGGCACGTCGACTTCACCTACGAGGTGTCGCGGTCGCTGGCGGCCTGCGAGGGGACCATCCTCCTCGTCGACGCCGCCCAGGGCATCGAGGCGCAGACCCTCGCCAACCTCTACCTGGCGATGGAGAACGACCTCACGATCATCCCCGTGCTCAACAAGATCGACCTGCCGGCCGCGCAGCCGGAGAAGTTCGCCGAGGAACTGGCGAACCTGGTCGGCTGCGAGCCCGGCGACGTGCTGCGGGTCTCCGCGAAGACCGGTGTCGGCGTCGACGCGCTGCTGAACAAGGTCGTCAAGGAGATCCCGGCGCCGGTCGGTGTCGCCGACGCGCCCGCCCGCGCCATGATCTTCGACTCGGTCTACGACTCCTACCGCGGTGTCGTGACGTACGTCCGTGTCATCGACGGCCAGCTCAACAAGCGCGAGCGCATCAAGATGATGTCGACCGGTGCCACGCACGAGCTGCTGGAGATCGGGACCAACTCGCCGGAGATGCTGGCCGCGGACGGGCTGGGCGTCGGTGAGGTCGGTTACCTGATCACCGGTGTGAAGGACGTGCGGCAGTCCAAGGTCGGTGACACCGTCACCAGCCAGAACAAGGGCGCCACCGAGGCTCTGGGCGGCTACAAGGACCCGAAGCCCATGGTCTTCTCCGGTCTGTATCCGCTCGACGGCTCCGACTACCCGGAGCTGCGCGAGGCCCTGGACAAGCTCCAGCTCAACGACGCCGCGCTCGTCTACGAACCGGAGACCTCCGCCGCCCTCGGCTTCGGCTTCCGCGTCGGCTTCCTCGGTCTGCTGCACCTGGACGTGATCCGGGAGCGGCTGGAGCGCGAGTTCGGTCTCGACCTCATCGCCACCGCGCCCAACGTGGTCTACCGCGTGGTCATGGAGGACCAGACCGAGTACACGGTCACCAATCCGAGCGAGTTCCCCGAGGGGAAGATCAACGAGGTGTACGAGCCCGTCGTACGGGCCACGATCCTCGCGCCGACCGAGTTCATCGGCTCGATCATGGAACTCTGCCAGACCCGGCGCGGCACCCTGCTCGGCATGGACTACCTGTCCGAGGACCGGGTCGAGATCCGGTACACCCTGCCCCTCGCGGAGATCGTCTTCGACTTCTTCGACCAGTTGAAGTCGAAGACGCGCGGTTACGCGTCGCTGGACTACGAGCCCACCGGTGAGCAGACCTCCAGCCTGGTCAAGGTCGACATCCTGCTGCACGGCGACAAGGTCGACGCGTTCTCGGCGATCACGCACAAGGACGCGGCCTACGCGTACGGTGTGCGGCTCGTCGCCAAGCTGCGCGAGCTCATTCCGCGGCAGGCCTTCGAGGTGCCCATCCAGGCCGCCATCGGCTCCCGGGTCATCGCCCGCGAGACCATCCGCGCCATCCGCAAGGACGTCCTCGCCAAGTGCTACGGCGGTGACATCTCCCGGAAGCGCAAGCTGCTGGAGAAGCAGAAGGAAGGCAAGAAGCGGATGAAGATGGTGGGTTCCGTGGAGGTTCCGCAGGAGGCCTTCATCGCCGTCCTCAGCAGCGATGACAGCACGGGATCGGCCAAGAGCAAGAAGTAACCGCGGGTAACGATCGGCCGCGGCCGCAAAACAGGTGCAACAGGGGTCCGCCGTACGAAAGTGCGGCGGGCCCCTACGCGCCCGTAGGGTCGCTCTGCGTGGAAGATGCGGGGAAACAGACAGGCCGATGCCCCTTACGCACAGCCCGGCCGCGGCTTACTCTGATCCCTGCTCGATAGTTACTCGCGAGTTAAACAACCAGCGCGAGCCCCACCGTGAGTAAACCCAGCCGCACTGAGCCAGCCGCACCGTCGCGGGTCCCGGAGGATGTCGTGAGCGACACACAGACACTGATCGAGAACCGACCGCCGTCCGTGGCGGCCCTCTTCCTTGATCGGGTGACGGCCACACCGGACGCCGAGGCCTACCGCTACCCGGTACCCGCGGCCTCCGGCCAGGGCCCCGACGACTGGAAGTCGCTCAGCTGGGCGCAGGCCGCCGAACGTGTCTACGCCATCGCGGCCGGTCTCATCGAACTGGGCATCCAGCCCGAGCAGCGGGTCGCGCTGGCCTCCTCCACCCGCGTCGAGTGGATCCTCGCCGACCTCGGCATCCTGTGCGCCGGCGCGGCCACCACGACCGTCTACCCGCAGACCAACGCCGAGGAGTCGGCGTTCATCCTCTCCGACTCCGGCAGCCGGGTGCTGATCGCGGAGGACGCGGCGCAGCTCGCCAAGGCCGTCGAGAAGCGCGCCGGACTGCCCGAGCTCACGCAGGTCGTCGTCATCGACCCGGCCGGCGTCGAGACCGGTGACTGGGTGATCACCCTGCCCGAACTGGAAGCGCGCGGCGCCAAGTACCTGCAGACGCACCCCGAGCTGATCAAGGAGCGGGTCGGCGCGATCACCAAGGACCAGCTCGCCACGCTCATCTACACCTCCGGCACCACCGGCCGTCCCAAGGGTGTGCGGCTGCCGCAGGACAACTGGTCGTACATGGCGAAGGCGATCGCCGCGACCGGGCTGATCGGCAGCGAGGACGTGCAGTACCTGTGGCTGCCGCTCGCCCACGTCTTCGGCAAGGTGCTCACCTCCGGGCAGATCGAGGTCGGTCACGTGACCGCCGTCGACGGCCGTGTCGACAAGATCATCGAGAATCTCCCAGTCGTGCAGCCGACCTACATGGCCGCCGTGCCGCGCATCTTCGAGAAGGTCTACAACGGCGTCGCGGCGAAGGCGCGCGCGGGCGGTGCGGCCAAGTACAAGATCTTCCAGTGGGCGGCCGAGGTCGCCCGCGAGTACGCCAAGGTCACCCAGGACAACTTCCGCCGCACCGGCGCGGCGACCGCCCCCTTCGGGCTCGCCGCCAAGCACAAGGTCGCCGACGGCCTGGTCTACTCAAAGCTGCGTGAGGCGTTCGGCGGACGGCTGCGGGCCTGTGTCTCCGGTTCCGCCGCGCTCGCGCCCGAGATCGGCTACTTCTTCGCCGGCGCCGGCGTGCACATCCTGGAGGGCTACGGCCTCACGGAGTCCTCGGCGGCGTCCTTCGTCAACCCCGGCGAGGCCTACCGCACGGGCACGGTCGGCAAGCCGCTGCCCGGCGGCGAGGTGCGGATCGCCGACGACGGTGAGATCCTGCTGCGCGGCCCCGGCATCATGCAGGGTTACCACGGGCTGCCCGAGAAGACGGCCGAGGTCCTGGAGAGCGACGGCTGGTTCCACACCGGTGACATCGGTGAGCTGTCGCCCGACGGCTATCTGCGGATCACCGACCGCAAGAAGGACCTCATCAAGACGTCCGGTGGCAAGTACATCGCGCCGGCCGAGGTCGAGGGACAGTTCAAGGCGGTCTGCCCCTACGTGTCCAACATCCTGGTGCACGGCGCCGACCGGAACTTCTGCACCGCGCTGATCGCCCTCGACGAGCCCGCGATCCTGGAATGGGCCAAGGAAAACGGCCTGGACGGCAAGTCCTACGCCGAGGTCGTGGCCGCGCCGGTCACCGTCGAGATGGTCGACGGATACATCAGGCAGCTCAACGAAGGTCTCCAGAAGTGGCAGACCATCAAGAAGTTCCGGCTGCTGCCGCGGGATCTCGATGTGGAACACGGGGAGATCACGCCGAGCCTGAAACTGAAGAGGCCGGTTGTGGAGCGGGAGTACAAGCACCTCATCGACGAGATGTACGCCGGGACCCGGGAGGCCTAGTCCCAGGTGTCAGGAGGGGCGCGGTTCCCCGCGTCCCTCCACGGCGGGCGGTTCCCCGCGTCCCTTCGCGTCAGTGCGACTTGTTCTTGCTCAACAACTGCCGAAGTTTCCCGGCTTCTTCTCTTAGCGTCGCTACATCGACGGGTTCCTCTGACAACCGGTCCTCCATGACCGCCAACCGCCTGCTCAACTCGCCGAAATCGGCCTGTTCCCGTGCCAGCAGTGCCTCCAGCTGCTGGTTCTTGCGGTGCAGTTCCAGGAAGACGTTCACCTTCGCCCGCAGCACCCACGGGTCGAACGGCTTCGTCACGTAGTCCGCCGCGCCCGTCGCATAACCGCGGAACGCGTACCCCGTGTCCTCGTCCGCTCCCGTCAGGAAGATGATCGGGACGTCCTTCGTCCGGTCGAGGCGTTTGATGTTCGCGGCTGTCTCGAAGCCGTCCATGCCCGGCATGCGGATGTCGAGGAGGACCACGGCGAAACGACGGAGCAGAAGAGCCTTCACCGCCTCCTCGCCGGACCGCGCCCGGACCATCGGCTCGTTCAACGAGCCCAGGACGGCTTCCAGCGCGGTCAGGTTGTCCTCCATGTCGTCGACGAGGAGGATGCCGGCCCGCTCGTCAGCGATCATCGCTCCATCCGTTCGGTCGTCGGCCGTGCCGCCGCTCCCCGTGCCGTCGGGGCGTTCGTCCGGGGCGGTCAGGGCCCGCCGGCTCCCGTCTCCCGCGCCGCGTTGCGGTGTCGAAGTGAACGCCAGGCCCTGATCGCCCCGTGCGGCGGGCGCCGTGGCGAGCGGAGGGCGTCCTTCGGATGCTCGGAGTTGTTCCGGTTTCTGTCCGTCTTCGAGCACACGCGTAGCACTGTTCTCACTCATGGCGGCCCACTTCGGTAACTCGGTGCTTATGGGCGCAGCCAGTCTGTCACTCTGTCCGCATCCGTCGGGATGTATTCGTCCGAACTGCTCGGGGAGCTGGACATGGGGGCCATACCCACGCAACGGGAGACCGTCTCCCGGGTCCGCGAGGCGCCTGCGCGCGACGAGGCGCCCGCCGCCGCGGAAGCGCACGACAGTGCGGTCCCGCGCGCGCAGGGGTGCGCGACCCTTTCCGGAAGCCCCCTCGCGCCCGGTTCCGCCCGTGCGCTGGTGCGCGCCTCCCTGGACGAGTGGAGTGCCTGCGGACTGCTCGGCCGGGAACAGCAGCGGGTCGCCGAGGACGCCATGGTCGTCGTCAGCGAACTCGTCACTAATGCCGTGGTGCACGCGGGCACCGACGTGGAGATCGACTGGTGGCTCGAGCAGTCCGTCCTCGATGGGCGTGAGCTGCGCGAACGGCAGGAAGAGATCGCGTTCGTCGTCGAGGTGACCGATCACCATCCCTCCCGCGCCCCCCGCGACCACGCGGGCGAGACGCCGTACGAGACGCCGGAGTACGGGCGGGGGCTGCGGCTGGTCGCCACGCTCGCCGAGTCCTGGGGGGTGACGTACCGCACCGGTGCGAAGTCCGTGTGGGCGCGGCTGACCGGCCGTGGCGGCACCCTGCCCGACGAGCAGGAGCTGAGGGTCGCCGAGATCCTCGCCCCCGAGCCCCCCGCGCCGTCGGCCGCGCTCGACCGGGGGTGCCCGCACCGCCCCGAGCGGGACCGCAACTGGCTGAACCGGGGCGCCCTGACCTTTCTCGCGGAGGCCTCCGACCTGCTCGCCGGGCAGCTCGACGAGAACCTGGTGGCGGCCCTCACCGGCCAGCTGATCGTGCCCAGGCTCGCCGACTGGTGCGCGGTGTGGCTGGAGGACGAGGCGACCGTACGCGGCGGCTGGAACGACCCCACGGGAGCCGGCGGACCGCGGCTGGCACGCGTCTGGCACGGCAGTGAGAACCGCATCGAGGAACTGCGCCGGGCCCTGGAGAAGGATCCGCCGGGCGCGAAGGACGGCTTGCGGTCGAGGCCCGAGCCCTTCCCCTGGCCCGGCACGGCGCTCGGCCCGCAGGACGCCCACGGCGCGGCGCTCGCCTACCGGCTGATCGCGGGCGGCCGGCCGCTCGGCACGCTCGTCATCGGACGCTCAGGACCGGACGGTTTCCCCGACGAGATCACCGGGCTGGTCGAGGACTTCGGCCGCCGGGTCGCGCTGGCCATCGGCGCGGCCCGCCAGTACGCCCGGCAGGCCACCATCAGCGCCGTCCTGCAGCGGGGGCTGCTGCCCGGCGCGGTCGCCGAGATCCCCGGCGTCGCCAGTGCGCTCGTCTATGAGCCCTGTGACAAGGGCGGCCCCAGCGGCGACTTCTACGACCTCTTCCCGGCGAGTGACGGCCGCTGGTGCTTCGCCGTGGGCGACGTCCAGGGCAAGGGCCCCGAGGCGGCCGTCGTCATCGGCCTGGCGCGGCCCTGGCTGCGTCTGCTCGCCCGCGAGGGCTACCGGGTCGCCGACGTCCTGGACCGGCTCAACCAGCTGCTCCTCGACGACGCCACCGAGGCCGCCGACGCCGCCGCCCGTGCCCTGGTCGCCGGCGGCGGCCACCCGCTGCCGCCCGGTGACGGCCCGCAGACCCGGTTCCTGTCCCTGCTGTACGGCGAGCTGACCCCTCTGGAAGGCGGCGGTGTCCGCTGCACCCTCGCCTCCGCAGGGCATCCGCTGCCGCTGCTGCTCGGCCCCGACGGACAGGTGCGTACCGCCGCCGGGCCGCAGACCCTGCTCGGGGTCGTCGAGGACGAGACGTACACCAGCGAGACCATCGAGCTCGCGCCGGGCGACAGCCTGCTGTGCGTGACGGACGGGGTCACGGAGCGCCGCTCCGGATCCCGGCAGTTCGACGACGGGGACGGGCTCGCCCAGGCGCTGGCCGGCTGTGCGGGGCTGAGCGCCGAGCTGATCGCCGAGCGGATCAGACGGCTCGTCCACGAGTTCGGCGGCGGCCAGCCCGAGGACGACCTGGCGCTGCTGGTGCTCCAGGCGCAGTGACCGGACGGACGAGTGGTGCCGGTGCGGGACAATGGGGGACATGCCTTCCGCACTTCCCGACGGTGAACCGGTCCCGGACGACGGCGCGCTCCCGGCGTCCGCGCTGGTCGGTGCCGCCACCCGCCCCCTCGGGTTCTACCTGCACGTCCCCTACTGCGCGACCCGCTGCGGCTACTGCGACTTCAACACGTACACGGCGACCGAGCTGCGCGGCACCGGTGGGGTGCTCGCCTCCCGCGACAACTACGCGGACACGCTGGTCGACGAGGTCAGGCTGGCCCGGAAGGTCCTCGGTGACGACCCGCGCGAGGTGCGGACCGTGTTCGTCGGGGGCGGTACGCCGACGCTGCTGGCCGCCGGTGATCTCGTGCGGATGCTGGGCGCGATCCGGGACGAGTTCGGGCTCGCGGCGGACGCCGAGGTCACCACGGAGGCGAACCCGGAGTCCGTCGGCCCGGCGTATCTGGCGGCCCTGCGGGAGGGCGGCTTCAACCGGATCTCCTTCGGCATGCAGAGCGCGCGGCAGCACGTCCTGCGGGTGCTGGACCGCACCCACACGCCGGGCCGCCCCGAGGCGTGCGTGGCCGAGGCCCGCGCGGCCGGTTTCGAGCACGTCAACCTGGATCTGATCTACGGCACGCCCGGTGAGTCCGACGACGACTGGCGGGCCTCCCTGGACGCGGCGATCGGGGCCGGTCCCGACCATGTGTCGGCATACGCGCTGATCGTCGAGGAGGGCACGCAGCTGGCGCGGCGGATCCGCCGGGGCGAGGTGCCGATGACCGACGACGACGTGCACGCCGACCGGTACCTGATCGCCGACTCGGTGCTGGCCGAGGCGGGTTTCGACTGGTACGAGGTGTCCAACTGGGCGACCTCGCAAGAGGGCCGCTGTCTGCACAACGAGCTGTACTGGCGGGGCGCCGACTGGTGGGGTGCCGGGCCGGGGGCGCACTCGCACGTGGGCGGGGTGCGCTGGTGGAACGTCAAGCATCCGGGGGCGTACGCGGCGGCGCTGGCGTCGGGGCGGTCGCCGGGGGCCGGACGCGAGGTGCTGTCGGACGAGGACCGGCGGGTGGAGCGGATCCTGCTGGAGCTGCGGCTGCGGGAGGGGGTGCCGCTGGCGCTGCTGAAGGGGGAGGGGCTCGCGGCGTCGCGGCGGGCGCTGGGGCAGGGGCTGCTTCAGAGCGGTGCGTACGACGGGGGACGGGCCGTGCTGACGCTGCGGGGGCGGTTGCTGGCGGACGCGGTGGTGCGGGACCTGGTGGACTGATCGCGAGGACGTCAGGCGTCACCGCTGCCCGTGACGAAGTCGATCAGCTCCTCCACGCGGCCCAGCAGTTCCGGCTCCAGGTCCTTGTAGGAGCTCACGCGCGCGAGGATCGCCTGCCACACCGCGCCGGTGTTGTCCGAGGGCCAGCCCAGCGCCCGGCACACGCCCGTCTTCCAGTCCTGGCCGTGCGGGACGCGGGGCCAGCCGTCGATCCCCAGGGACGCCGGTTTCACCGCCTCCCAGATGTCGATGTACGGGTGGCCGACCACCAGGGCGTGCTCCCCGGTCACCGACTGGGCGATGCGCCACTCCTTCGTGCCCGGCACCAGGTGGTCCACCAGCACACCCAGCCGGGCGTCCGGGCCCGGTGCGAACTCGGTCACGATCGACGGCAGGTCGTCGACGCCCCCCAGGTACTCCACGACCACGCCCTCGATGCGCAGGTCGTCGCCCCACACCTTCTCGACCAGTTCCGCGTCGTGGCGGCCCTCCACGTAGATGCGGCCGACGCGGGCGACACGCGCGCGTGCGCCGGGGACCGCGACCGAGCCGGAGGCGGTACGCGAGGGGCGCGCCGGGCCCCCGGAGGCGGGCCGTACGAGGGTGACCACCCGGCCCTCCAGGAGGAAGCCGCGCGGCTCCAGCGGGAAGACGCGGTGCTTGCCGAAGCGGTCCTCCAGGGTGACCGTGCCCGCCTCGCAGCGGATCACCGCGCCGCAGAAGCCCGTGCCGGGTTCCTCCACCACCAGGCCGGGTTCGGCGGCCACCTCGGGCACCGGCTTCGGCTTCTTCCACGGCGGGGTCAGGTCGGGGGAGTACTGGCGCATTCGGATGACGATAGGAGAAGCGGATCCGGTGCGCCTACGACACGCCGAAACGCGCCGCCAGGGCGTCGCGTTGGGCCCGTACGAACGCCGCGTCGACCACCGCTCCGTGACCGGGGACGTACAGGGCGCGTTCGCCGCCGAGGGTCAGGAGGCGGTCCAGGGCCGCGGGCCACTGCGAGGGTACGGCGTCGGGGCCGGCCTGCGGGTCGCCGGACTCCTCCACCAGGTCGCCGCAGAACACCACCTCGGGGTCGCCGGGGACGAGGACCACGAGATCGTGGGCGGTGTGGCCGGGGCCCACGTTGGCGAGCAGGGCCTGGCGGCCGTCGCCGAGGTCGAGGGTCCACTCGCCGGAGACCAGGTGGCGGGGCGCGGGGAGGGCGTCGGCCGCCTCCTCGGCCTCCGAGGCCGGCAGGCCGTTGCGGACCGCGTCCAGGCGCAGCCCCTCACGGTCGTGCGCGAGGACGGCCTCCGCGCCCACCGCCGCGTACAGGTCCGCGCCCGCGAACGCCGCCGCCCCGAGGACGTGATCGAAATGGGGATGGGTGAGCGCGAGATGGGTCACACGACGGTCGGCGAGCGCCTGCGCCTGGGTGCGCAACCGCGCGCCCTCCGCGAGACTCGACCCGGCGTCCACCATGAGGGCCGGGCCCGCCCCGAGGACCAGCCCCGCCGTGCAGTCCCAGCCGGGCAGTCGGCACCGGCCGACCCCCTCGGCCAGTCGCTCCCAGCCCAGCTCTTCCCAAGTCACTGTCATACCGCGACGCTAGCCGCAGAACGCGACGGGTCCGCCTCGTCCCCGTACCGACCTTGCCCAGTCAGTACCCGTCGGCCGTACACTGGGCCGGGGATGCTGGCACTCGGGCTCGCAGAGTGCCAGACGAAAGACCCGAAAGGCCGCGGGGACGACTTTCTGGAGGTGTGGCGCGGGATGCTGAGTGAACGCAGACTCCAGGTGTTGCGCGCCATCGTCCAGGACTACGTCGGCACCGAGGAGCCGGTGGGTTCGAAGGCCCTGACCGAACGGCACAACCTCGGTGTCTCGCCGGCGACCGTCCGCAACGACATGGCCGCCCTGGAGGACGAGGGGTACATCGCCCAGCCGCACACCAGCGCGGGGCGGATCCCCACCGACAAGGGCTACCGGCTGTTCGTCGACAAGCTGGCCGGTGTCAAGCCGATGACCGCGCCCGAGCGGCGGGCCATCCAGAGCTTCCTGGACGGCGCCGTCGACCTCGACGACGTCGTGGCGCGCACGGTCCGGCTGCTGGCCCAGCTGACGCGGCAGGTGGCCGTGGTGCAGTACCCCTCGCTGACCCGGTCGACCGTGCGGCACGTGGAACTGCTCGCGCTCGCCCCCGCGCGGCTGATGCTGGTGCTGATCACCGATACCGGGCGGGTCGAGCAGCGGCTGGTCGACTGTCCGGCGCCGTTCGGGGAGGCGTCCCTGGCGGATCTGCGGGCGCGGCTGAACAGCCGGGTCGCGGGCCGCCGGTTCTCGGACGTGCCCCGGCTGGTGGAGGACCTGCCGGACGCCTTCGAGGCCGAGGACCGCGGTACGGTCACGGCGGTGCTCTCCACCCTGCTGGAGACGCTCGTCGAGGAGAACGAGGAGCGGCTGGTGATCGGCGGTACCGCCAATCTCACCCGCTTCGGACATGACTTTCCCCTCATGATCCGGCCCGTCCTGGAGGCTCTGGAGGAACATGTCGTCCTCCTCAAACTCATGGGCGAGGCGGGGGATTCGGGCATGACCGTACGCATCGGTCACGAGAACGCCTATGAGGGACTCAACTCCACGTCCGTGGTGTCGGTCGGTTACGGTTCGGGCGGCGAGGCACTCGCCAAGCTCGGCGTGGTCGGACCGACCCGCATGGATTACCCGGGAACGATGGGAGCGGTACGAGCGGTGGCACGGTACGTCGGACAGATCCTGGCGGAGTCGTAAGTGGCCACGGACTACTACGCCGTTCTCGGCGTGCGCCGCGACGCGTCGCAGGAAGAGATCAAGAAGGCCTTCCGTCGGCTCGCGCGCGAGCTGCACCCGGACGTCAACCCGGATCCGAAGACCCAGGAGCGGTTCAAGGAGATCAACGCCGCCTACGAGGTGCTCTCCGACCCGCAGAAGAAGCAGGTCTACGACCTCGGCGGGGACCCGCTGTCGCAGAGCGGCGGCGGGGGCGCGGGCGGCTTCGGCGCCGGTGGGTTCGGGAACTTCTCGGACATCATGGACGCGTTCTTCGGTACGGCGTCGCAGCGTGGGCCGAGGTCGCGGACGCGGCGCGGTCAGGACGCGATGATCCGGATCGAGGTCGAGCTCGACGAGGCGGCCTTCGGCACGACCAAGGACATCCAGGTCGACACGGCGGTCGTCTGCAACACCTGCAACGGTGAGGGCGCGGCGCCGGGCACCACCGCCCAGACGTGTGACATGTGCCGGGGCCGCGGTGAGGTCTCGCAGGTGACGCGGTCGTTCCTGGGTCAGGTCATGACCTCGCGGCCGTGTCCGCAGTGCCAGGGGTTCGGGACGGTCGTACCGACGCCGTGCCCCGAGTGCGCCGGTGACGGACGGGTGCGGTCGCGGCGGACGCTGACCGTGAAGATCCCGGCGGGTGTCGACAACGGCACCCGGATCCAGCTCGCCGGTGAGGGCGAGGTCGGCCCGGGTGGCGGTCCCGCCGGTGACCTGTACGTCGAGATCCACGAGCTGCCGCACTCCACGTTCCAGCGGCGCGGGGACGACCTGCACTGCACGGTGACGATCCCGATGACGGCGGCCTCGCTCGGTACGAAGGTGCCGCTGGAGACGCTGGACGGGCTGGAGGAGGTCGACATCCGGCCGGGCACGCAGTCCGGGCAGTCGATTCCGCTGCACGGCCGCGGGGTCACGCACCTGCGGGGCGGCGGCCGGGGCGACCTGATCGTCCACGTCGAGGTGACGACGCCCACCAAGCTCGACCCGGAGCAGGAGCGGCTGCTGCGGGAGCTGGCGAAGCTGCGCGGGGAGGAGCGGCCGACGGGGCAGTTCCAGCCGGGGCAGCAGGGATTGTTCAGCCGGCTGAAGGACGCGTTCAACGGCCGCTGACGGGCCGCGACATTTCTGGCATGTGCCAAAGCGGCGGCCGATTCGGTCTTGTTCGGAGGACGTGACAACATGCCGTCATGTCCTCCGCACTGACCGATCTCTGCCGCTTTCCGATCGTGCAGGCCCCCATGGCGGGCGGGGCCTCCGGTCCGCAGCTCGCCGCCGCCGTGTCCGAGGCGGGCGGACTGGGGTTCCTGGCCGCCGGGTACAAGACCGCCGACGGGATGTACCAGGAGATCAAGCAGCTGCGGGGACTGACCGGCCGCCCTTTCGGCGTGAACCTCTTCATGCCGCAGCCGGAGTATGCGGAGTCGGGGGCCGTGGACCTCTACGCGCACCAGCTGGCCGGTGAGGCCGCCTGGTACCGGATCGAGCTCGGAGACCCGGACAGCGGCCGGGACGACGGGTACGACGCGAAACTCGCCGTCCTCCTCGACAACCCGGTGGCCGTGGCCTCCTTCCACTTCGGTGTGCCGAGCCGCGAGGCCCTGGACTCCCTGCGCCGGGCCGGCACCTTCACCCTCGTCACCGCGACCACGGCCGAGGAGGCCCTCGCCGTCGAGCGGGCCGGCGCGGACGCGGTGATCGCGCAGGGCGTCGAGGCCGGCGGTCACCAGGGCACCCACCGGGACGTCCCCGAGAACGACGGCTCCGGGATCGGGCTGCTCGCGCTGGTCGCCCAGATCCGGGAGACCGTGAGCCTGCCCGTCGTCGCCGCGGGCGGGATCATGCGCGGCAGCCAGATCGCGGCCGTCCTCGCGGCGGGCGCGAGCGCCGCCCAGCTGGGCACGGCCTTCCTGGCCACCCCCGAGTCCGGCGCCGCCGACCTGCACAAGCAGGCGCTGACCGACCCGCTGTTCACCCGGACCGAGCTGACCCGGGCGTTCTCCGGGCGGCCCGCCCGGGGCCTGGTCAACCGTTTCGTGCGCGAGCACGGCCCGTACGCGCCCGCCGCCTACCCGGAGGTCCACCACCTCACCGCCCCGCTGCGCAAGGCCGCCGTCCGGGCCGGGGACGCGCAGGGCATGGCGCTGTGGGCGGGGCAGGGCCACCGGCTGGCCCGGGAGCTGCCCGCCGGGCGGCTCGTGGAGACCCTCGTGGCGGAACTCGCGGCAGCGTCGACAGCGTTGTCGACGCTGCCGACCAAGGACAAGGAGGAGGGGCGATGACAGCGCCCGTGTTCGTCGTCGAGCGGTTCCCCGCCGAGGGCGGCGGCCCGTACGTCCTGGACGGCCCCGAGGGGCGGCACGCGGTCTCCGTGAAGCGGCTGGAGGCCGGTGAGGAGATCGTGCTCACCGACGGCGCCGGACGCCACGCCGTGTGCGAGGTGATCGCCGCCGAGGGCAAGGACCGGCTGGTGGTGCGCCTGGGCACGGTTGCCGAGGAGCCCGCGCCCGCGCCCCGGATCACCGTGGTGCAGGCGCTGCCCAAGGGCGACCGCGGGGAGGTCGCCGTGGAGACCATGACCGAGGTCGGCGTCGACGGGATCGTGCCCTGGCAGGCCGCCCGCTGCATCACCCAGTGGAAGGGCGACCGGGGGCTCAGGTCGCTCGCCAAGTGGCGGGCGACCGCCCGCGAGGCCGGCAAGCAGTCCCGCCGGGTGCGCTTCCCCGAGGTCGCGGACACGGCCACCACCAAGCAGGTCGCGGCGCTGCTCGCGGGCGCCGACTTCGCCGCCGTGCTCCACTCCGACTTCGAGCACGACAGCGCGCCCCTCGCCACCGCCGAACTGCCCGCCGACGGTGCGATCGTGCTGGTTGTCGGGCCCGAAGGGGGCGTGGCCCGGGACGAGTTGGCGCTGTTCGAGGAGGCGGGTGCGCGGGCGTACACCCTGGGGCCTACGGTGATGCGTACGTCGACCGCCGGCACCGCGGCCGCGGCCCTGCTGCTGGGCCGCACCGGCCGGTGGTCCTGACCCGTACGACACCCGCACCGCACCCGCATGACCTCCTGGGGGAACGCGCCGTGGAACTCGCCCAAGTCCGGCTCCTGGTCACCGACTTCGCCGCCTGCTACCGCTTCTACTCCGAAGTGCTGGGGCTGAAGCCGCAGTCGGGGGCGAGTGAGGGGCCGTACGAGAAGTTCAGCCCGCACGCCGGGTCCGCGGGGATCGCCCTGCAGGACCGGGCGATGATGGCCGAGACGCTGGGCGAACTGGGGGACCCGGCGACCGGGCACCGTTCGCTGGTGGTGCTGCGCGTCGACGACCTCGACGCCTACTGCGAGCAGATCACCGGACGCGGCGCGGTCCTGGTGCACGGGCCGGCACCGATGACGCAGCGGATGCGGGTCGCCCACCTGAAGGACCCGGAGGGGAACCTGGTGGAGCTCCAGGAGTGGCTGCTGCTGCGCACCTGAAGGGTGACGGCTGCGAACACGTGAGTGGCCGTAAGCCCCCTACCGCCACGGCCGGGACGGTGGCAGGCTGCCCTCCATGGGGGCATTGAGGCTGATTTGGCGCCGGCCGCGCGGCAGCAGGGCGGCGGCCGTGGCAGGGCTCGCGGTGGTCGCCTTCGGCGGCCTGGTGGGCTGCCGGCCGAGCGACCTGAACACCGCGACCGTCGCGTACACCACCGACCAGACGGCCACCGCCGAGCTGAAACGGCAGCACGTCGACGTCAGTTGGCTCACCTGCACCGGCAGCTACGGCACGTCCGGGTCGTCCGGCTCGTCGGCGAAGACGCCCTCGGCGTCCGAGACCACCGTCGTCTCCGTCGACTGCAAGGGCAGGACCAAGGACGGGCGGGCCATCACCGTCACCGGGCGGGTCACCAAGGCCGTCAGCGGTGCCTGTGTGCGCGGGAGCCTCGTCGCGAAGGTCGGCGGCAAGGAGTGGTTCCGGGTGAACGGCCTGGGAAACTGCGATGCCACGCCCGGACCCGCGTACAGCACCTACCGGCCGCCCACCTACGGGCAGCGGCCCGGCCCCACCGTGACCGTGACCAGGACGATCTGGTGCCAGGGTGACCCCAAGTGCTGGCCCGTGCAGGGAAAGTGATCGCAAGCGGGCACCGGAAACACTCCCCGGTGCATAGGCTGAGCGGGTGACTCAGGGTGCAGCGACAGGACCGCGGTCCTACCTCCGATTTCCCCATGTTCACGGCGACCTGATCGCCTTCACCGCCGAGGACGACGTGTGGCTCGCGCCCCTCGACGGCGGCCGGGCCTGGCGCATCAGCGCCGACAACACGCCGGTGACCCATCCGCGCATCTCACCCGACGGGACCACGGTCGCCTGGACCTCCACCCGCGACGGCGCCCCCGAGATCCACACCGCCCCCGTCGACGGCGGCCCCGCCACCCGCCTGACACACTGGGGGAGTTCCCGCACCCAGGTGCGCGGCTGGACCGAGGGCGGGCAGGTCCTCGCGATCACCAGCTACGGCCAGGCCAGTCTCCGGCGCAGCTGGGCCCGTACCGTCCCGCTCGACGGCGGACCGTCCACCGTCCTGCCGTACGGCCCGGTCGGGCATGTCGCCCACGGGCCCGCCACCGTGCTGCTGTCCGCGCCGATGGGCCGCGAGGCGGCCTGGTGGAAGCGGTACCGGGGCGGTACGGCCGGGAAGCTGTGGATCGACCGGGACGGCGACGGCGAGTTCGTACGGCTGCACGCCGAGCTGGACGGGAACCTGGAGTACCCGGAGTGGGTCGGCGACCGGATCGCGTTCCTCTCCGACCACGAGGGCACCGGAGCGCTGTACTCCTCCCTCGCCGACGGCTCCGACCTGCGCAGGCACACCCCCCTTGGGGGCACCCCCCGCTCGAGCGAAGCCGAGAGTGGGGGAGGTTTCTACGCCCGGCACGCGGCGAGCGACGGCACCCGGGTCGTCTACGCCTCGGCCGGTGAACTCTGGCTCCTGGACGACCTGGAGGGTGCCGAGCCGCGCCTGCTGGACGTCCGGCTCGGCGGCCCCCGGGTGGACCGGCAGCCGTACCCGGTCAACGCGGCCCGCTGGATCGGTTCCGCCTCGCCCGACCACACCGCGCGCGGCAGCGCCGTCCTGGTGCGCGGCGGTGTGCACTGGGTGACCCACCGCTCCGGTCCGGCGCGCGCCCTCGCCGTCCGGCCCGGGGTGCGGGCCAGGCTGCCCGTCACGTTCCGGGCCGACGCGGAGGAGTGGGTGGTGTGGGTGACGGACGCCGAGGGCGAGGACGCCCTGGAGTTCGCGCCCGCCACCGGTCCCGCCCCCGGCTCCACCCCGCGCCGGCTCGCCGCCGGGCAGCTCGGCCGGGTCCTGGGCCTGGCCGTCGCCCCCGACGGCGGCCGGGTCGCGGTCGCCGCGCACGACGGACGGCTGCTCCTCGTCGAACGCGAGACCGGCGAGGTCCGCGAGGTCGACCGCAGCGAGGACGGCGACGTGTCCGGGCTGGCGTTCTCCCCCGACTCCGGCTGGCTCGCCTGGTCGCACCCCGGCGCCGGCGGACTGGCCCAGCTGCGCGTCGCCCACACCACCGACCTCACCGTCACCGAGGCCACCCCGCTGCGGTTCCGGGACTACGATCCCGTCTTCACCCGCGACGGCAAACACCTCGCCTTCCTCTCCACCCGCTCCTTCGACCCGGTCTACGACGAGCACGTCTTCGACCTGGCCTTCGTGGTCGGCGACCGCCCGCACCTGATCACCCTCGCGGCCACCACCCCCTCGCCGTTCGGCCCGCAGCGGCACGGCCGGCCCTTCGAGACCCCCGACAAGGACGAGACCCCGGACGCCGAGGGCACCCCCGCCACCCGGATCGACCTGGAGGGCCTCGCCGACCGGATCGTGCCGTTCCCCGTCGAGGCCGGCCGCTACTCCGGGCTGCGCGCTGCCAAGGACGGCGTCCTGTGGCTGCGGCACCCGGTGCGCGGTGTCCTCGGCGCCTCCCGCGCCCACCCCGAGGACACCGACCCCAAGACCGAGCTGGAGCGCTACGACCTCGCCCAGCAGCGCATCGAGTACCTCTCCGCCGACGCCGACCACTTCGAGGTCAGCGGCGACGGCAAGCGCGTCCTGCTGTGGTCCGACGGCAAGCTGAAGGTCGTACCCAGCGACCGCCGCGCCTCGGGCGACGAGGACAGCGACAGCAACATCACCGTCGATCTGACCCGGCTCCGGGCGACCGTCGACCCGGCCGCCGAGTGGCGGCAGATGTTCGACGAGACCGGCCGCATCATGCGCGACCAGTTCTGGCGCCCCGACCTGGGCGGCGTCGACTGGACCGGCGTCCTCGACCGCTACCGCCCGCTCGTCGACCGCTGCGCCACCCACGGCGACCTGGTGGACCTGCTCTGGGAGGTGCAGGGCGAACTCGGCACCTCGCACGCCTACGTCACCCCGCGCGGCGGCCACGGCCACGGCGCCCGCCAGGGCCTGCTCGGCGCCGACATCTCCCGGCACGAGGACGGCAGCTGGCGCATCGACCGGATCCTGCCCGCCGAGACCTCCGACCCCGGCGCCCGCTCCCCCCTCGCCGCACCCGGCGCCGCGGTGCGGCCCGGCGACGCGATCGTGGCGGTCGCCGGCCGCCCCGTCGACCCGGTGGCCGGCCCCGGCCCGCTCCTCGTCGGCACCGCGGGCAAGGCGATCGAACTGACCGTGTCCCCGGCCGGCGGCGGCGAACTGCGCCACCCCGTCGTCGTACCGGTCGCCGACGAGGAACCCCTGCGCTACCACGCCTGGGTCGCCGACCGCCGTGCCCACGTCCACACGTCGTCCGGGGGCCGCCTCGGCTACCTCCACGTCCCCGACATGCAGGCCCCCGGCTGGGCCCAGATCCACCGGGACCTGAGCGTGGAGATGGCCCGCGAGGGCATCGTCGTGGACGTCCGCGAGAACCGCGGCGGCCACACCTCCCAGCTCGTGGTGGAGAAACTGGCCCGTCGCATCGTCGGCTGGGACCTGCCGCGCGGCATGCGCCCGCACAGCTACCCGAAGGACGCGCCCCGGGGGCCGGTGGTCGTCGTCGCCAACGAGTTCTCCGGCTCGGACGGCGACATCGTCAACGCGGCGATCAAGGCGCTGGGGATCGGCCCCGTGGTCGGCACCCGCACCTGGGGCGGCGTCATCGGCATCGACAGCCGCTACCGCCTGGTCGACGGCACCCTGGTCACCCAGCCGAAGTACGCGTTCTGGTTGGAGGGCTACGGCTGGGGAGTGGAGAACCACGGCGTCGACCCGGACGTGGAGGTCGTCCAGACCCCCCAGGACTGGGGCGCGGGGAGGGACCCCCAACTGGACGAGGCCGTCCGCCTCGCGCTGGAGGCGCTGGAGAACGGTCCGGCGAAGACACCGCCGGCTCTGCCGGCGCTCTAGGGGCGCGGGGCTGCATTGGGCATGCGGCTCCGCCGCGGGGCGCGACAAGCCCCCACCGGTCCGCAGCCGAACCGACTACGATGCCCCCGAAGCTGATCACCGGTGAGGAGAAAACATGCCAGGGGAACCCCAGGACGACTGCCTCTTCTGCAAGATCGTCGCAGGTCACGTCCCCGCGACGATCGTCCGGGAGACTGACACCACCGTCGCCTTCCGGGACATCAACCCGCAGGCCCCCACCCACGTCCTGGTGATCCCCAAGGTCCACTACAAGAACGCGGCCGAACTCGCCGCAGGCGAACCCACGATCGCCGCCGACATACTGCGCGAGGCCCAGGCGGTCGCCGACGACGAGAAGCTGGACAGCTACCGCGTCGTCTTCAACACCGGCACTGGCGCCGGCCAGACCGTCTGGCACACCCACGCCCACGTCATCGGCGGCCGCGGCCTGCAGTGGCCGCCCGGATAGGTCACCGTGTCCGTACGTGAACTGGTGGTCCTCGGCACGGCCAGCCAGGTGCCCACCCGGCACCGCAACCACAACGGCTACCTGCTGCGCTGGGACGGCGAGGGCATCCTCTTCGACCCCGGCGAGGGCACCCAGCGGCAGATGCTGCGCGCCGGGGTCGCCGCCCACGACCTGAACCGGATCTGCGTCACCCACTTCCACGGCGACCACTCCCTCGGCCTCGCCGGGGTCATCCAGCGCATCAACCTCGACAGGGTCCCGCACCCGGTCACCGCGCACTACCCGCGCTCGGGGCAGCGCTTCTTCGACCGGCTGCGGTACGCCACCGCCTACCGCGAGACGGTCGGCGTCACCGAGGCCCCGGTCGAGGCGGACGGCGACCTCGCGGTCACCGGTTCGTACCGGCTCGAGGCCCGCCGCCTCTCCCACCCCGTCGAGTCCTACGGCTACCGGCTCACCGAGCCCGACGGCCTGCGCATGCTGCCCGAACGGCTCGCCGCGCACGGCATCACCGGCCCCGACGTGGGCCGGCTCCAGCGCGAGGGCGTCCTCGGGGACGTCACGATCGACCAGGTCAGCGAGGTGCGGCGCGGCCAGCGGTTCGCGTTCGTCATGGACACCCGGCTCTGCGACGGCGTACCCGCCCTCGCCGAGGGCTGCGACCTGCTCGTCATCGAGTCGACCTTCCTCGACGAGGACGCCCCACTCGCCGCGGAACACGGCCACCTGACGGCCGGACAGGCGGCGGCCGTCGCCCGCGACGCCGGCGTACGGCACCTGGTCCTGACCCACTTCAGCCAGCGCTACGCCGACCCCGAGGAGTTCGGACGGCAGGCGCGGGCCGCCGGCTTCGACGGCGAGCTGACCGTCGCGCACGACCTGCTCCGAGTGCCGGTCCCGAAGCGCAGGTGAAACGGCCGTACGATGCTCGGATGCCCCTCCCGAAAGCAGAACTGCACCTCCACATCGAAGGCACCCTGGAGCCCGAGCTGGCGTTCATGCTGGCCGCGCGCAACGGCGTCGAGCTGCCGTACCCGGACACCGAAGCGCTGCGCAAGGCGTACCAGTTCGAGGACCTGCAGTCCTTCCTGAACCTGTACTACGAGCTGATGGCCGTCCTGCGCACCGAGCAGGACTTCGACGACCTCGCCGACGCGTACCTCTCGCGGGCCGCCGCGCAGGGCGTGCGGCACGCGGAGATCTTCTTCGACC
The DNA here is from genome assembly GCF_040634175.1 of Streptomyces sp. NPDC007162. Lineage (NCBI taxonomy): Bacteria > Bacillati > Actinomycetota > Actinomycetes > Kitasatosporales > Streptomycetaceae > Streptomyces > Streptomyces sp. NPDC007162. Next base: position 20,119 of record NZ_JBEYFC010000005.1, on the reverse strand, counting down.
CGCAGGCGCACCTCGCCCGGGGGGTGTCCATGGGCACGGTCGTGGAGGGCCTGTGGCGGGCGCTCGGCCGGAGTGTCCACAGCCACGGGATCTCCACCCGCCTCATCATGTGCTTCCTGCGCGACGATTCCGCCGAGTCGGCGATGGCCACGCTGGAGGCCGCGAAGCCGTACCTGGACCGGATCACCGGTATCGGGCTGGACTCGGCCGAGGTCGGGCATCCGCCGGTCAAGTTCCGCGAGGTGTACGAGGCCGCCGCCGGACTCGGGCTGCGGCGCGTGGCCCACGCCGGTGAGGAGGGGCCGCCGGAGTACATCACCGAGGCGCTGGACCTGCTCGGCGTGGAGCGTGTCGACCACGGGCTGCGCTGCATGGAGGACCCGGAACTGGTGGAGCGGCTGGTGCGGGAGCGGATCCCGCTGACGCTGTGCCCGCTGTCGAACGTCCGGCTGCGCGCGGTCGACGTGCTCGCCGACCATCCGCTTCCGGCCATGATCGAGGCCGGGCTGCTGTGCACGGTCAACTCCGACGACCCGGCGTACTTCGGCGGGTACGTCGCCGACAACTACCACGCCGTGCGCGACACCCTGGGCCTGTCCCGGGAGCAGATGCGGGAACTGGCCCGCAACTCCTTCCTCGCGTCCTTCCTGGAGGACGACGAGGAACTGCGGGCCCGCTACCTCGCCGAGGTGGCGGCCTACGAGTTCGGTTAGGCGGCCACGTCCAGCCGTACCGTCTCGTCGCTGAGCGCGGGGTGTGCCGCGACGGTGGTGGTCCTGCGGCGCAGCGCCACCGCCGTCAGCGGTACCGCGACCGCCAGCAGGCCCACCGCCAGGACCGTCCCCATCGCCGGGAAACCCGCCCGGGCCGCCAGCAGGCTGCCGGTCATCGGGCCGACGGCGGTGCCCAGCGACGACGCCGACCCGACCAGCACCGCCCAGCGGCCCCGCGAATCCAGGGCGGCGGCCAGGCCGATGACGTACGACAGGACGACCGGGTAGAGCAGGTTCCAGGCGATCTCGCCGGCCGCGAACGTCGTCAGGTCGGTGGCGGACGCGCTGACCGCGATGCAGCCCGCGATCAGCACCGTGCCGAGCCCGATCGGCAGGGCCTGGCCGAGCCGCGGGCCGAGCACGCCCGCGCCGACCACGCCCAGCAGGCCGGCGCCGAGCGCCACGGCGAACACCGCGCCGACGGTCACCTCGCCGAGGTGCGCCTGGGTCAGGCCGATCCGGCCGCTCACGCCCCACAGCGAGTTCTGCGCGGCCGACCAGCAGGGCATCGCGGCGGCCAGCAGCAGGCCCGAGCGCAGGTGCGGCAGCCGTGGGCCGGCGGTGACGGCGACGGTCCCGGCGGTACGGGGGGTCAGCCGCGCGGTGAGCGGCCAGACCGCGAGCGCGGTGAGCGCGATCGCGGCGAGGGGCTGCGCGTGGCCCGGGCCGAGGTGCGGGACCGTCAGGTAGACGGCGCCGGCGAGGGCGGAGACGCCGAGCAGGCCGAGGGTGGTGACGCGGTGCGGGTCGCGCTGTGCGGCGATGTTGGTGGCGGCGACCGCGGTGACCGTGCCGGAGCCGAAGCCGCCGACGACCGCGCCGGCCACGACCGCCGGGATGTGCGCGGTGAGGGCCGCGCCGCCGTAGCCGAGGGCGGCGAGGAGCAGGCCGAGGCGGGCGAGCGTGCGGGGGCCGAAGCGGTCCACGCGGGAGGCGAGCAGGAAGCCGGCCGCCGCGGAACTCAGCAGCAGGGCGCTGCCGATGGCGCCGGCCTCGGTGGGGGTGAGGGGGAGCCCGGAGTCGAGTCTGCCGACGGTGGTCGGCAGGAGGTACGGGGCGAGGTACCCGGCCGTGAAAAGGGCGACGAGGGGCCAGGGGGTGGTGCGGGGGGCGGACACGGGCGTTCCCAGGGCATGCGAAAGGAGCGGTGGAGAAAGGGGGTTGGGCGCAGGCCGTCGAGGGACAGGAACGCGCGGGCAATTTGTATCAAGCGACGGGGGATCGAAGAAGCGCGGGGGGTGTGATGTGGGTCATGTTCGGTTTCGGAGGTGGAGCCGGGGGTAGGCGCGCCGCGCGCCGTGGGGGAGCGGTGCGTCGGCGGGTGCGGCCCGGTTGTGGTTGCTCGCGCAGTTCCTCGCGCCCCTGGCGGGGCGCTTGCTGCTAACGCCAGTCGACTGTGCCGCCTGTTGTCGCCGACTCGATCCTGGTGCGGGTCTCCTGCATCACCTCGACGATGCGGGCCTCGTGTTCCGGTGTCAGGCGGGCCACCGGTACCGAGCAGCTGATGGCGTCCTGGGCGGGGGTGTCGTAGCGGAGGGCGAAGCCGAAGCCGGCGATGCCGGTGACGCCCTCCTCGCGGTCGACCGAGTAGCCGCGGGCGCGGACCTGGGCCAGGTCGGCGGCGAGGTCGGCGCGGGTCGTGCGGGTGTTGGGGGTCAGCGGCTCGTACGGGCCGTCGGGGAGCTCGCCGTCGGGGCGTTCCGCGAGGAGGGCCTTGCCCAGGGCGCCCGCGTGGGCCGGGAGGTGGCGGCCCACCCTGCTGATCGTGCGCAGGTATTCGTGGGACTCCCGGGTCGCCAGATAGGCCACGTTCGCGCCGTCCAGGCGGCCCAGGTGGATCGTCTCGCCGAGCGCCTCGGACGCCTCGTCGAGGTAGGGGCGCACGAGGCGGACGCGCGGGTCGGAGTCCAGGTAGCTGGTGCCGGTCAGCAGGGTGCGGATGCCGATGCCGTAGAGGGAGCCGGTGGCGTCGGTGCGGACCCAGCCGCGGGCGATCAGCGTCTGCAGCAGGGCGTACATCGAGCTGCGCGGGACGCCGAGTTCGTCCGCGAGTTCCTGGAGGCGGGCCGGGCGGTCGGCGCGGGCCGCCAGCAGCTCCAGCAGCTCCACCGTGCGCGCCGCGGACTTCACCTCGCGGACGCCAGCTGTCTCGGACATGTGCAGATCGTACGGGGGCGGGGGTGCGGGTGCCGTTGACGAGGGTGCGTTCGCATATCTAGTCTCTGTCTTCATACGTAGATGGCATCCAGGTGGGGAGACGGTTTCGATGGGCGGACAGCCGGAGAGCGTGGTGCGCAGGCTGCGGGACGGGATGGCGGGCGGGGTGCTGTCGTTCCCGCTCACCTCCTTCCACCCCGACGGGTCCCTCGACATCGAGGGATTCAGGACGTACGTCGCCGGTCAGCTGGCCGCCGGGCCCGGGGCCCTCTTCCCGGCCTGCGGCACCGGCGAGTTCTTCTCCCTGGCCGAGGACGAGTACCGGCAGGTCGTGGCCGTGGCGGTCGAGGAGGCCGGCGGCCGGGTACCGGTGGTCGCGGGCGTGGGGTACGGCTGGGCGCAGGCCGCCCGGTTCGCGCGCATCGCCGAGGAGGCGGGCGCCGACGCCCTGCTCGTGCTGCCGCACTACCTCGTCGCCGCCCCGCAGGACGGACTGGTCGCGCAGCTGGAGCAGCTCGCGGCCCGGACGACCCTCCCGCTCATCGCCTACCAGCGCGGTCAGGTCGCCTACACGGCCGCCTCGTTGACGCGGATCGCCCGCATCCCCGGCGTCGTCGGGCTCAAGGACGGGCACAGCGACCTCGACCGGCTCCAGCGGCTCACCCTCGCCGCCCCGGACGGCTTCCTCTTCTTCAACGGCGCCGCCACCGCCGAGATCCAGGCCCGCGCCTACGCCACCGTCGGCGTCCCCGCCTACTCCTCCGCCGTGCACGCCTTCGCCCCGGAGATCGCCGACGCGTTCTTCGCCGCCCTGCGCGGCGGCGACCACGGCGCGGTCGACAAGCTGCTGCGCGACTTCTACGTGCCGCTCGTCGAACTCCGCGACCGCGTCCCCGGGTACGCCGTGTCCCTCGTCAAGGCGGCGGCCCGGCTGCGCGGCCGCCCGGTGGGACCCGTGCGCGCCCCGCTCACCGACCCCTCGCCCGCCGACCTCGCCGACCTCGGGGCGCTGCTGACCACCGGACTCGACCTCGTAGGAGCCTCCCTGTGAACCTCACGATCACCGACGTCCGCCTGACGCCGATCCTGGTCGCCGACCCGCCGCTGCTGAACACGCAGGGCGTCCACCAGCCGTACACGCCCCGGCTGATCGTGGAGGTGGAGACCGCCGACGGGGCGGTCGGCGTCGGCGAGACCTACGGCGACACCAAGTACCTCGAACTGGCCCGGCCGTTCGCCGAACGGCTGCGCGGGCGGCAGGTCAGTGACCTGAACGGGCTGTTCACCGTCGCCGACGAGGTCGCCGTGGACGCGGCCCGGGTCTCCGGGCAGGTCGACGTCGGCGGGCTGCGCGGCGTGCAGACCGCCGACAAACTGCGGCTGTCCGTGGTCTCCGGCTTCGAGGTGGCCTGCCTGGACGCCCTCGGCAAGACGCTCGGACTGCCCGTGCACGCGCTGCTCGGCGGCAAGGTGCGGGACTCGGTCGAGTACAGCGCGTACCTGTTCTACAAGTGGGCCGCGCATCCCGCGGGGGTACCGGCCGAGACCGACGACTGGGGCGCCGCGCTCGACCCGGCCGGGGTCGTGGCACAGGCCCGCCGCTTCACCGAGCGCTACGGCTTCACCTCCTTCAAGCTCAAGGGCGGGGTCTTCCCGCCCGACGAGGAGATCGCCGCCGTACGGGCGCTCGCCGAGGCGTTCCCCGGCCACCCGCTGCGCCTCGACCCCAACGGCGCCTGGTCGGTGGAGACCTCGCTGAAGGTCGCGAAGGAACTCGGCGACGTCCTCGAGTACCTGGAGGACCCGGCGCTCGGCACCCCGGCGATGGCCGAGGTGGCCGCCGGCACGGACGTCCCGCTCGCCACCAACATGTGCGTGACCACGTTCGGGGAGGTCCAGGAGGCGTTCACCAAGGGCGCCGTCCAGGTCGTCCTCTCCGACCACCACTACTGGGGCGGGCTGCGCAACACCCGGGAACTCGCCGCGGTCTGCCGGACCTTCGGCGTCGGCGTCTCCATGCACTCCAACACCCACCTCGGGATCAGCCTCGCCGCGATGACCCACGTGGCCGCGACCGTCCCCGACCTCCACCACGCCTGCGACTCCCACTACCCCTGGCAGACCGAGGACGTCCTCACCGAACGCCTCACCTTCGACGCCGGCCGGGTCACCGTCTCCGACGCCCCCGGCCTGGGCGTCGAACTCGACCACGAGAAGGTACGACGGCTGCACCGGCGCTGGCTCGACGACGACGGGACGCTCCGCGACCGCGACGACGCGGCGGCGATGCGGGTGGCCGAACCGGGCTGGACGACACCGGCCGTACCCCGCTGGTAGCGACCGGGCCCGGGGTGCCCGTTCGGGCGGTCGTACGACGCGAGCGGCCGCCGCTCCCGTGACATGGTGCACACTGGCCGGATCCGCACCACGTCAGGGAGCGCACCGTGACCGCGTCCAACGCGTTCGCCGGAGAGGAACCGGAATACCTCGACGACGACAGGGCAGCAACGACACCGCACTGCGCCGCACAGGTCGACCCGCTGGCCGGCCTGCGCGCGCCCGGCGACCCGCCCTGGGACGTCTACCTCACCGGCACCGTCTTCCTCGACATCATCTTCACCGGCCTCGGCTCCGCCCCCGTCCGGGGCACCGAGTCCTGGGCCCGGGGCATGGGCTCCAGCCCCGGCGGCATCGCCAACATGGCCACCGCCCTCGCCCGTCTCGGCCTGAGAACCTCCCTCGCGGCGGCCTTCGGCGACGACCACTACGGCGAGTACTGCTGGGACACGCTCGCGCGGGGCGAGGGCATCGACCTCTCCCCGTCCCGCACCGTGCCCGGCTGGCACTCGCCGGTGACCGTCTCCATGGCGTACGAGGGGGAGCGGACCATGGTCTCGCACGGGCACGAACCGCCCGCCGACACCCTGTTCCGCCAGCAGAACGCGCCCGGCCACCCCGCGCACGCGCGCGCCGCGGTGGCCTCCCTCACACCCGGCAAACGCAACCCGTGGATCGCCCGCGCCGCCGCCGAGGGCACCCTGATCTTCGGTGACGTCGGCTGGGACGACACCGGGGCGTGGGACCTGGCCAACCTCGCCGACCTGGAGTACTGCGAGGCGTTCCTGCCGAACGCGGAGGAGGCCAGGCGGTACACCGGCGCCGACTGCCCCCGCGCCGCCGCGCACGCCCTCGCCGAGCACGTGCCCCTCGCGGTCGTCACCCTCGGCGGGGAGGGGGCGTACGCGGTCGACGGCCGTACCGGCGAGTCCGCCGAGGTCCCCGCCATCGCGGTGGAGGCCCTCGACCCGACGGGCGCGGGGGACGTCTTCGTCGCCGGGTTCGTCACCGGCACGCTCGCGAACTGGCCCCTCGCCGACCGCCTCGCCTTCGCGGGGCTCACGGCGGCGCTGTCCGTCCAGGAGTTCGGCGGCTCCCTGTCCGCGCCGGGCTGGTCGGAGATCGGGGCGTGGTGGCGCGAGGTCCAGTCGGTGGCGGGCCAGGACCCGGCGGCGCTGCGACGCTACGCGTTCCTGGAGAGCCTGGTACCGGACGAGGACCAGGTGAGGCCCTGGCCCCTGCGCAGAGCGGTACCGACGATCGGGTTCGGCGGGACGGGGTGAGTGGGGGCGAAAGTTCGACTGGGCAGCGCGCCCCTCAGGGGCGCTGGGGGTACCCGCCGAGTGACGACCGCACCGCCCCTGCCTACTCTCCCCGCACCCTCGCCACCTGCTCGCGCACCAGCTCCCGAACCCCCTCCGAAACCCCGGACAGCTCCCCGGCGAACAGTTCCTCCACCCCGCCCCCGCCGGCGGCCCCCGCACTCCCCCCGCTCACCACGTACCCCTCCCGCACCGCGACCCGCAGCACCCCCTCCGCGTCCACCCCCGCGGCGACAATCGTCGGAACCTCTCCCCCCGCCGGGTCGGCGACCTTGACGTAGGCGCCCCGCACCGGCTCCCGCCAGCGCAGCGCCAGCAGCACCGGCGACTTGGCCACCACCTCCGCCAGCTCCACCTCGTACACCCCGTCCGCGGTGAGCACGTCGGCCCGCGCGTCCAGCACCATCGCCGCCGGCAGCAGGTCCCGCAGGCTGGACCCGGCGATGTTCCCGCCCACCGTCGCCGCCCGGCGCACCGCCCCCGTACCGACGCCCTTCGCCGCCAGCCGCAGCACCTCCGGCACCCGGTCGTCCACCTGGCCCAGCAGCACCGCGCCGCCCAGCACCCCGTCCCCGACCGCCGTCGCCTCCGGCACCTTCCGCAGGGACACCGCCTGTTCCGGGAAGCCGTCCCGCTGCCACGCGGCCCACACGAGGGTGGCACCGCCGACGGGTGTCGCCCCCTCCGCCAGGCACTCCCGGGCCTCGGACACCGACGTGGGCAGTCGCAGCTGCACGGCTCCCTGCTTTCTGAAGAACGCTGAAGAATGCTGAAGAACGCTGAAGGACGTGGAAGGACGTGGAAGGACGTGGAAGAACAACCGGCGAATACCGAAGGACTCTGTAAGGACATACGGACGACCGTTCGGATTCTGCCCCGGCCCACCGGAGCGCATACAGGGCTCACCGCGGCAACGGGGGCGCCCTTCCCGGTGAAAAGGCCTACGGCGTTGTCAGTCCCGCGTCGTAGGCTTGATAACGCGAGGCCGCCCTCAGCTACGCGGCCGTGATGAGGAGGAACCGCAGGCCTTAAGCGCCGGCCCATGACTCAGACACCCACAGCTCACACTCCCGCGCAGCAGCAGGCCCGAGCTCAGTTCGAGGTTCCCGCCCAGCACCCGATGGTCACCCTGCTGGGATCCGGCGACTCCCTCCTGCGCGTGATCGAGAAGGCCTTCCCGGCGGCCGACATACACGTCCGGGGCAATGAGATCAGCGCGGTCGGCGAGGCGCACGAAGTCGCTCTCGTCCAGCGCCTGTTCGACGAGATGATGCTGGTGCTCCGCACCGGGCAGCCGATGACGGAGGACGCAGTGGAACGCTCGATCGCCATGCTGCGGGCGAGTGAGAACGGGGAGGGCGCGGAGGAGACCCCGGCCCAGGTTCTGACCCAGAACATCCTGTCCTCGCGCGGCCGCACCATCCGCCCCAAGACCCTCAACCAGAAGCGGTACGTCGACGCGATCGACAAGCACACGATCGTCTTCGGCATCGGCCCCGCCGGTACCGGCAAGACGTACCTGGCCATGGCGAAGGCGGTGCAGGCCCTGCAGTCCAAGCAGGTCAACCGCATCATCCTGACCCGGCCCGCGGTGGAGGCGGGGGAGCGGCTCGGCTTCCTGCCGGGCACGCTCTACGAGAAGATCGACCCCTACCTGCGCCCGCTGTACGACGCGCTGCACGACATGCTCGACCCGGACTCGATCCCGCGCCTGATGGCGGCCGGGACCATCGAGGTGGCGCCGCTCGCCTACATGCGCGGACGCACCCTCAACGACGCCTTCATCATTCTCGACGAGGCCCAGAACACCTCGCCGGAGCAGATGAAGATGTTCCTGACCCGGCTCGGCTTCGATTCGAAGATCGTGATCACGGGTGACGTCACCCAGGTCGACCTGCCGAACGGCACCAAGTCCGGTCTGCGCCAGGTGCAGGACATCCTGGAGGGGCTGGACGACGTGCACTTCTCCCGCCTCACGTCCCACGATGTCGTACGGCACAAGCTGGTGGGCCGTATCGTCGACGCGTACGAGAAGTACGACAGCAAGCACGGCACGGAGAACGGCGCGCAGCAGGGCGGCCGCTCGAAGTCCGGGCACAAGGGGAAGTAGACAAGCACCGCGCCATGTCGATCGACGTCAACAACGAGTCCGGAACCGAGGTCGACGAGCAGGCGATCCTCGACATCGCCCGCTACGCACTCGCACGGATGCGCATCCACCCGCTCTCCGAGCTCTCGGTGATCGTCGTGGACGCCGACGCCATGGAGCAGCTGCACATCCAGTGGATGGACCTGCCGGGTCCGACCGACGTGATGTCGTTCCCGATGGACGAGCTGCGGCCGCCGTCGAAGGACGACGACGAGCCGCCGCAGGGGCTGCTCGGCGACATCGTGCTGTGCCCGGAGGTCGCCGCCAAGCAGGGGGCCGAGGCCGAGACCCAGCACTCCATGGACGAGGAGCTCCAGCTGCTCACCGTCCACGGGGTGCTGCACCTGCTGGGCTACGACCACGAGGAGCCCGACGAGAAGGCCGAGATGTTCGGTCTGCAGGCGGCCATCGTGGACGGCTGGCGCGCGGAGCAGGGCCTGACCGGCCCGTCCCCGGCGCCGACCGTCTCCTGACCGGGGGCCGGGTCGTATCCGTATGAGTCCGCAGATCGTCCTCGGAGCGATCGCGCTGGTCGTCGTCGCCTGGCTGGCCGCCTGCGCGGAGGCCGGCATCGCCCGTGTCTCCAGCTTCCGCGCCGAGGAGGCGGTGAAGTCCGGGCGGCGCGGCAGCGCCAGGCTCGCCCAGGTCGCCGCCGACCCCACCCGCTATCTCAACGTGGCCCTGCTGGTCCGGGTCGCCTGCGAGATGGCGGCGGCGGCCCTGGTCACCTACGCCTGCCTCCAGGAGATCCCCGCCACCTGGCAGGCGCTGCTCGCCGCGATCGGCGTGATGGTCCTGGTGTCGTACGTCGCCGTCGGCGTCTCGCCGCGCACCATCGGCCGCCAGCACCCGCTGAACACGGCCACGGCCGCCGCGTACGTGCTGCTGCCGCTGGCCAGGATCATGGGCCCGATTCCGTATCTCCTCATCCTCCTCGGCAACGCGCTCACCCCCGGCAAGGGGTTCCGGCGCGGCCCGTTCGCCTCCGAGGCAGAACTGCGGGCGCTGGTCGACCTCGCCGAGAAGGAGTCGCTGATCGAGGACGAGGAGCGCCGGATGGTGCACTCGGTCTTCGAGCTCGGGGACACTCTGGTGCGGGAGGTCATGGTGCCGCGCACCGACCTCGTCGTCATCGAGCGGTACAAGACGATCCGGCAGGCCCTCACCCTCGCCCTCAGGTCCGGTTTCTCGCGGATTCCGGTCACCGGGGAGAGCGAGGACGACATCGTCGGGATCGTGTACCTGAAGGACCTGGTCCGCAAGACGCACATCAGCCGGGACGCCGAGTCCGACCTGGTCTCCACCGCGATGCGGCCCGCGTTCTTCGTCCCCGACACCAAGAACGCCGGTGACCTGCTGCGCGAGATGCAGAAGGAACGCAACCACGTCGCCGTCGTCATCGACGAGTACGGCGGCACGGCCGGGATCGTCACCATCGAGGACATCCTGGAGGAGATCGTCGGCGAGATCACCGACGAGTACGACCGTGAGCTCCCGCCCGTCACCGCCCTCGGCGACGACCGCCACCGGGTCACCGCCCGCCTCGACATCACCGACCTCGGCGAGCTGTACGGCCTCGACGAGTACGACGACGAGGACGTGGAGACCGTCGGCGGGCTGCTCGCCAAGGCGCTCGGCCGGGTCCCCATCGCCGGTGCCTCCGCCCAGGTCGAACTCCCCGACGGACGCAAGCTGGCGCTGACCGCCGAGTCGGCCGCCGGCCGCCGGAACAAGATCGTGACGGTGCTGGTGGAGCCGGTGCCGGCGGCCGACGCCTCGGAGGGGGACGGTACCGAGTGACCCCGGACCAGCTGCGCGCCCACTGTCTGTCCTTCAACGCGGCCGAGGAGGACTTCCCCTTCAACCCGGACATCTCCGTGTTCAAGGTGCTCGGGAAGATGTTCGCGCTGAGCTGGATCGACGCGAAGCCCCTCAAGGTCAACCTCAAGTGCGACCCCGAGGACGCGGTACGGCTGCGCGCCGACCACGAGGGACTGATCACTCCCGGCTACCACATGAACAAACGGCACTGGAACACCGTGACCGTGGACGGCGGCCTCCCCGACCGGCTGGTGCGAGAGCTGATCGAGGACTCGTACGACCTTGTCGTGGCCGGGCTGCCGAGGGCCGAGCGGCTGCGTCTCGACCGGCCGTGAGACCGGGTCGGTCCGGGGCGGTCCGGGTTGACCGGGTCAAGCGTGGGGTTCGTATGCTCGGGGCATGACCGAGAGCAACGCGCTTGACCCCGAGGACCGCAAGATCGTCACTCTGGCCCGCTCGGCCCGGGCCCGCAACGGGGTGCCCGAGGGGGCGGCGGTACGGGACTCCACGGGCCGTACGTACGTGGCGGGGACCGTGGAGCTGCCCTCGCTGAAGCTGAGTGCGCTGCGGACGGCGGTGGCGATGGCGGTGGCGTCGGGGGCCGAGTCGCTGGAGGCGGCGGCGGTCGTCTCGGGGGGCGCGGAGGTCGGCGCGGAGGACCTGGCGGCGGTGCGGGATCTCGGGGGTGCGGGGACGCCGGTGCTGCTGGCGGGGGCCGACGGGTCGGTGCGGGTCACTGTCCTCGCCTGATCTTCGCTCATCCGCACACCGACTCGGTCCGTCGAGCAGCGAGGTCTCGGCTGACTCCGTCCGGGGAGGGGCGGGACTTCGTTGACTCGGGTGGGTGAGGCCGGGCCGGGCCGGGCGGGGCCGGGGGAGGAACTGCGCGACCAGCCCCCGCCCACCCGCAGCCGCCCCACCGCCGCAACCACCCCTTCGCGTCGGCGCCCCGACCCCCTTCGGCCGCGCCCCGACAAAGGTCGGCCGGAATTCAACCTTGTCGGGTCCTGGCTCCGGGGCATCAATGGGGACCGTACGTTCCGACGGACCGTCAGATCCGGGCGGGGCGTCGGACAGGACCTCCCGCGGTGTGCCCGCATCCACCCGAATCGGGGGCGTCACCATCCCCACATGGCATTCCCATGCACCGTGCAACGGGAAGGGAGCACTGCCCCATGAAGCGAATCACCACAGGTGCGGCACTCGCGGCGGGAGCACTCGCCGCCACGGCACTGGCCTTCGCGCCCTCGGCCGCCGCCGTCACCCCGACCACCGCCACCGTCACCGCCAGCTGCGGCATCTTCGGCGGCGGAACGGCCACCCTCACCGCGACCCAGACCGGCACCGCGGCCACCCTCACGCTCACCTCCAGCGCGATCACCACCCCGCTCGCCCTGTCGGCGAACTCCATCGCCTCCACGCTCACGATGTCCAACTCCACCGGCGCCAACCGGGTCTTCAGCGGCACCGTGAACCCGGCCATGGCCGCCGGCTCCCCGGTCACCGTCGGCCCGCTCCCCGGCACCGTGGCCGCCGGTGACAGCCTGGACTTCTACAAGGGCTCGCTGAAGATGGTCATCTTCGGCGTGACCGTCACCTGTACGTCGAGCGCGGCCCAGTCACCCGGGCCGTTCGTCTTCTGAGCCCGCTGACGGGTTCGTTCCGGATGCCGCAGAAGCTGATGAACCGTCAGCTTTCTGCGGCATCTCCATTGACTTCTCACGCGCCCTCCTCATCAATGGCCCCCTGTCGGCGCAGAGGAGCCGCTGCGCCCGCAACCCTCAGGAGGGGGCAAAGATGGGTTCACCCCCAGGATCACGAAGATCCCGACGGTGGCGCTGGATCTCACTGTTCGGGGCGACCGCCCTGGCGGTCACGACGGGCGGCGCGCTGGCCTGTCCGGCCGGTGCCGCCGGCACGAACGTCGACTTCGCCACGCACTGCATCCCGCCCGCCGTCGCGGGCCTCCCGCCGATCGACGGCACCACCACCGCGAACATCTCGGTGGACAACACCGCCCCGAAGGTCGGCGACACGGTCACCGTGACCTACACCGTGGTCACGCCCGCCGCCAACAACCCCACCGCCCTCGCCCTGCCGGCCGACATCATGACGCCGACCGGGAAGGTGACCCTGGGCGGCGCGCAGACGGGTGACGTGACGGTGACCGGGCCGAAGAAGAACGACCCGGTGCCGGGCTACGGGACCTTCCCGTCGTTCTCGATGACCGGCACGTTCACCGTGACCTCGCCGGGTGCCATCACGCTCTCGCCCGGTGACTACAACATCCACACCAGCTACATCCTGGAGCTGGACACCCCGTGCACGGTCACCAACCCGCCCGCCCCGGTGTCGGAGACCGTCACGGCGACCTCCTCGACCCCGGTCAACAACCGTGCCATCAGCCTTGGTTCGGCCTCCGGGAACCCCGGTGACAGCGTGACCGTCAGCGGGCAGAACTTCACCCCGGGCGCCACCGTGACGCTCGCCGGGCGGTCCGGCTCCAGCCAGACCGCGGACACGGCGACCGCCACCGCGGGCAGCGACGGCAGCTTCAGCGCTCCCCTCGTCGTCAACGACAGGACGACGACCGGGATCGTGGCGTACGAGGGCAGTGCGTGGAGCGACGCCCTGGGGGCCGGACCGGCCGCCTACGTCGTGAACGACACCACCCCGGTGCCGCCCGGCAGCCAGAAGCTGACCACCACCGTCAAGGCGGGGACGCTGTCCATGTCCCAGGCCGGGGACTCCGTCGCGCTGTCGGCGGTCGACTTCGGTCAGGGCGGGGCGTCCACGGGCGCGCTGCAGACCGTCACCGTCAAGGACTTCCGCGGCGGGCCGGCCGGCTGGTCGCTCACCGGCAAGGTCACCGACTTCACCGGTCCCGGCGCCAAGATCGACGCGGGCAGGCTCAGCTGGACGCCCGCCTGCGCGACCAAGGCGGGCAGCCCCAGCACCTGCGCGGCCGGTTCGGCGGGCACCGTCGGCAGCTCCGGAGCGACCCTCGCGTCGACCCCGGACGGCACCCTCACCGGCGGACAGTTCACGGTCGACGCCGGACTCTCCCTGGACGTACCGGCGTTCACGCCTCCGGGGTCGTACTCCGGAGTCCTCACCCTGACGCTCACCTGAGCCGACTCCACCCCGTGGTGGCCGGACGTGCACACGGCCGGCCACCACACGACCGTGCACAGCCCTCTCCGACCGCTTCCGACCGGGGGTCCGCACCCATGCGTCGTCGCGCCCAGCCGTATGTCCTCCTCCTGAGCCTGCTCCTCGGCGCCCTCCTCACGGCGTCTCCCGCGCGCGCCGCCGACAACGGCAGCTGGTCCGTCTACCCGGTCGCCTCGAAGATCGCCGCGCGGCCGTACTTCTACCTCTCCCTCGACCCGGGGCAGACCCTCACCGACAAGGTGGCCGTCGCCAACAAGACCGGCAGGCCGCTGACCTTCCGGCTGTACGCGGCCGACGCCTACAACACCGCGCGGGACGGTGGCTTCGCCGTCCGGACGGTGGCGGAGAAGATGCGGGGGGTGGGGGCCTGGGCGAAGCTCTCCAAGCCGCGGGTCACCGTGCCCCCGCACCGGACGGTGACGGTTCCCTTCACGCTGCGGGTGCCGCAGGGGGCCGAGCCCGGTGACCATCCGGGGGCGATCGTGGCCCTGGACGAGCACGTCGACCCGGGCGCGGGCGCCCTGGCGCTCGGCGTGCAGCGGGCCGTCGGTGCCCGGGTCTACCTGCGGGTGAGCGGCCCGACGCTGCCCGCCGTCGCCGTCGAGAACGTGCACATCAGCCATCACCAGCCGCTCGTCCCCGGCCTCGGCGACAGCACCGCCACCATCACGTACACCCTGCACAACACCGGGAACATCACCCTGAACCCGCGGGTACGGCTGCGCGCGCAGGGGCTGTTCGGCCGTACGCTGCTCAGCCGCACCCTCACCGGGATCCCCTCCGAACTGCTGCCGGGGGAACAGGTCCGGCTCACCGCACGCTGGCGGGACGCACCCCAGCTCGACCGGGGCGATGTGACGCTGACGGCCAGCGCGACCGGCACCAGTGAGTCGGCGAGCGCCTCGTTCCTCGCCCTGCCGTGGCTGGTGCTGGCGCTGGTCTTCGTCGCCGGGGTGGCGGGCGGGGCGCTGTTCGCCCGGCTGCGCCGGGGCCGCGGCCTGCCGTCGCCGGCCCGGTATCTCAGAGCGCGTCGGGGCCGCGTTCGCCCGTCCGGACCCGTACGACCGTCTCCACCGGCAGTGCCCACACCTTCCCGTCCCCGATCTTCCCCGTCTGCGCGGCCCTGACCACCGCCTCGATGACCGGCTCGGCGTCGGCGTCCTCGACGACCACCTCGATGCGGACCTTGGGCACCAGGTCGACCCGGTACTCGGCGCCGCGGTACACCTCGGTGTGGCCGCGCTGCCGGCCGTACCCGCTGGCCTCGGTCACGGTCAGGCCGTGCACCCCGAGCTCCTGGAGCGCGGTCTTCACCGCGTCGAGGCGGTAGGGCTTGACGATCGCGGTGATGAGCTTCATGGCTGGGTCTTGACCTTCTGGGCGGTGGGGAGGACGGAGTGCGCGACCGGGGCGCCATGGCCCAGGACCCCGTGATCGTAAGCCGTCTCGGCGTGCACCGTAAGGTCGAGACCGGTGTGCTCCTGCTCCTCGCTGGCCCGGAAGCCCATCACCCTGTCGAGCAGCTTGCCGATGCCGTACGTCATGGTGAAGGCGTACGCCGCGACGGCCGCGACCGCCACCGCCTGCCTGCCGAGCTGGGCGAGCCCGCCGCCGTACAGGAGACCCTCGGTGCCGCCGGTCATGGCCTTCTCGGCGAACAGGCCGATGAGGAGGGTGCCGATGACTCCGCCGACCAGGTGCACGCCGACCACGTCGAGCGAGTCGTCGTAGTCCAGCTTGAACTTCCAGGAGACGGCGTACGAGCAGACCACGCCCGCGGCGAGGCCGACGGCGAGCGCGCCGAGCAGGGAGACCGAACCGCAGGACGGGGTGATCGCGACCAGGCCGGCGACCGCGCCGGAGGCCGCGCCCAGGGTGGTGGGGTGGCCGTCGCGCTTCTGCTCCACGAACAGCCAGCCCAGCAGGCCCGTGCAGCCTGCCGCCATGGTGTTGAGGAAGACGGCGGCGGCGAGACCGTTGGCGCCGAGCGCGCTGCCCGCGTTGAAGCCGAACCAGCCGAACCAGAGCAGACCGGCGCCCAGGATCACCATCGGCAGGTTGTGCGGGCGCATCGCGTCCTTCTTGAACCCGAGCCGCGGGCCGAGGACCAGGCACAGCGCGAGGCCGGAGGCGCCCGAGGTGATCTCCACGGGCAGCCCGCCGGCGAAGTCCAGGGCGCCCAGGTCGTGCAGGATCCAGCCAGCCGGACCCCACACCCAGTGCGCGACCGGAACGTATACGAGCACCGTCCACACCGGCACGAACACCAGCCATGCCCCGAACTTCGCCCGGTCCGCGACCGCGCCGCTGACCAGCGCGGCCGTGACGATGGCGAAGGTGAGCTGGAAGGTCGCGAAGAGCAGGGTGGGGACGCTGCCCTGGACGCTGTCCGGTCCGAGACCGCTCATGCCCGCGTGCTCCAGGCCGCCGACCAGACCCGCCCAGGCGTCGTCCCCGAAGGCCAGCGAGTAGCCGCCCGCCAGCCACACCACCGTGACCAGCGCGATCGACACGAAGCTCATCATCAGCATGTTGAGGACGCTCTTGGTGCGGACCATACCGCCGTAGAACAGGGCCAGGCCGGGCGTCATCAGCAGGACCAGGGCAGTGGCGGCGAGCAGCCAGGCGGTGTCACCGGTGTCGGCATGCGCGGCGGCGAGGTACACGGGCGTCTCCAACGTCGTGGGGGCTCGTCAGAGGGTCACCGGTCCCCGTTTCCGGTCGCGTACGGCTGTGTTTCCGTGACGTTTCGTTGCGTCGGGGTTACCGAAAACTCACCGGTGCGGTGGGGTGTCGTGGATCAGGGAGAATGGGGGGCATGAGCGTTCGCAGCCAGTCAACCGAGCCGTCGGAATCGTCGGAGGCCGTCCACCGGGCGGGCTTCGCCTGTTTCGTCGGGCGCCCCAACGCGGGCAAGTCCACCCTCACGAACGCTCTGGTCGGGCAGAAGGTGGCGATCACCGCGAACCAGCCGCAGACCACGCGGCACACGGTACGGGGGATCGTGCACCGGGAGGACGCCCAGCTGATCCTCGTGGACACCCCTGGCCTGCACAAGCCGCGCACGCTGCTCGGCGAGCGGCTGAACGACGTGGTCCGCACCACCTGGGCCGAGGTCGACGTGATCGGCTTCTGCCTGCCGGCGAACGAGAAGCTCGGCCCCGGTGACCGGTTCATCGCCAAGGAACTCGCGGGGATCAGGAAGACCCCCAAGGTCGCCGTCGTCACCAAGACCGACCTCGTCGACTCCAAGACCCTCGCCGAGCAGCTGATCGCGATCGACCAGCTCGGCAAGGAGCTGGGCTTCGAGTGGGCGGAGATCGTCCCCGTCTCGGCGGTCGGCGACAAGCAGGTGGGGCTGCTGGCCGACCTGCTCGTCCCGCTCCTCCCCGAGGGGCCCGCCCTCTACCCCGAGGGCGACCTCACCGACGAGCCGGAACAGGTCATGATCGCGGAGCTGATCCGCGAGGCCGCCCTCGAAGGCGTCCGCGACGAACTCCCGCACTCCATCGCCGTCGTCGTCGAGGAGATGCTCCCGCGCGAGGACCGCCCCGCCGACAAGCCCCTCCTGGACATCCACGCCAACCTGTTCATCGAGCGCCCCAGCCAGAAGGGCATCATCATCGGCCCCAAGGGCAAGCGACTGAAGGAGGTCGGCATCAAGAGCCGCAAGCAGATCGAGGCGCTGCTCGGCACGCCGGTCTTCCTCGACCTCCACGTGAAGGTCGCCAAGGACTGGCAGCGCGACCCGAAGCAGCTGCGGCGCCTCGGGTTCTGACACCCGGCGCGCCCGGCTAGTCCACTCCTCTTATCCGCCCGACCAGCCCCGCTCCCGCCAGGCCGATCACCGCCGACACCAGGTACAGCATCCGGTAGCCGCCCAGGTACGTCACGATCGGTGCGGCGAGGACGGGCGCCGCCACCTGGGGCAGGGCGTTGGCGACGTTGATGACGCCGAGGTCCTTGCCCCGGTCCAGGGCCTTCGGCAGGACGTCCGTCATCAGCGCGAAGTCCACCGAGGTGAACACGCCGAAGCCGATGCCGAGCAGTGCGGCGGCGACGATCGCGCCCGGCCAGGTCTGCCACACCGCCAGCAGCGCGGTCGCCGCCGCCATCAGCATCCCGGACCAGACCACGAACGGCTTGCGCCGCCCCACCCGGTCCGACCAGACCCCGCCGACCACCACCGTCGCCATCAGCGTCAGCCCGTTCACCGCCGTCAGGACCAGCACCCCCTGCTCGGGGTCGTGGTGGTGGAGCCGGTCCCGCAGGTAGTACAGGAGGTACAGCAGCACCAGCGCGTTGCTCAGGTTGATCAGGAAACGGGTCAGCCACGCCCACCCCAGGTCCGGATGGCGGCGCGGACTCAGCCAGAACCCCGCCAGGAAGCCCCGCCAGGACCAGGGCGGCCGGTCCGCGGGCCGCAGCCGCAGATCCGGATGGCGCAGCACGTACGGCAGTACGCCCACCGCGGTGAACACCGCGCACGCCACGTAGCCCGCCCCGACGCCCCCGGCGGCCGTCGCCAGCCCGGTGCCGCCGACCACGCCGAGGATCTGCGCGGCCCCCAGCCAGCCGCCCACCGAGCCCCGCTGGAGCCGCGGCACCCGGTCCGGCACCGCGGCCGTCACCGCCGCGAACGACGCGTTCAGCGTCAGCTGGACCAGGCACCAGCCCAGCGTCATCGTCCCCATGCCGCGGGCGCCCGCGAGCAGCAGGAGGGACAGCGCCCCGCCCGCCGTACCGGCGACGATCCACGGCGTACGGCGGCCCCACCGGGACGTCGTCCGGTCCGACAGCGCCCCGAACAAGGGGTTCGCCAGCAGGGAGACCGCGGCGCCGGCGCCCGTCACCCAGGCCAGCATCGTCTCCTTGGACATCCCGGAGCCGGGCGCGAAGTCCTTCGCCTGGGAGGCCAGCAGGATCTGCAGGGGGCCGTACCAGCCCACCCAGATCGCCCCGTTGGCGAGGCACAGCGCCCAGGTCCAGCCCCGGCCGACCCGGGCGGACGGCTCCGCCAGGGCGGCGGGCTCCCCGGCCGGGTCGCGGGTCGTCGTCATCTCTGCGCCCGCAGCGCGTCCCGGAACCAGCCGTACGACGACTTCGGCGTCCGCGTCTGGGTCGCGTAGTCGACGTGGACCAGGCCGAAGCGGCGCTCGTACCCCTCCGCCCACTCGAAGTTGTCGAGGAGCGACCAGACGAAGTAGCCGCGCACGTCCACCCCTGCCTCGACGGCCCGGTGCAGGGCGCGGATGTGCCCGTCGAGGTAGGCGATGCGGTCCCGGTCGTCGAGACCCTCGTACGAGCAGCCGTTCTCGGTGATGACGACCGGCGGGAGCCGGTCGCCGTAGCGGTCACGGAAGCCGGTGAGGAGTTCGGTGAGGCCCTCCGGGACGACCGGCCAGCCGAAGTCCGTCACCGGTACGCCCTCGATGTCCTGCACGGAGAAGGGGAGTTCGGCGGGCAGGGTGAGACCGCCGAACTCGATCTCGGCACCCTGCGGGGCGCCGACCTTCGTGGGGGCGTAGTAGTTGACGCCGTACCAGTCCAGCGGTTCGGCGATCACCTTCAGGTCGGCCGCGACGTCGCCGGGCATCAGGTCGCCCATCCCGTCCGGGTACGCGCCGAGCAGGACCGGCTCGGCGAACAGGCGGTTGAGGAGGAGGTCGTAGAAGGCGGCCGCCTCCAGGTCCGGCTGTTCCTGCGAGGCGGGCCAGGTCGGGCCGTGCGAGTTGGCGATGCCGACGTCGCTCGCGCCGGCCGCGCGCAGCGCCCGCACGGCCAGGCCGTGGGCGAGGAGCTGGTGGTGGGCGGCCGGGAGCGCGTCGAACATCAGCTGCTTGCCGGGGGCGTGGGCGCCGAGCGCGTGGCCGAACAGCGTGTGTTCGGCGGGTTCGTTGAGGGTGATCCACTTGTGCACCCGGTCGCCCAGCCGGTCCGCGACCGTCGAGACGTGGTCGGCGAAGCGGGCGGCGGTGTCCCGTTCCAGCCAGCCGCCCTTCTCCTGGAGGGCGGTCGGCAGGTCCCAGTGGAAGAGGGTGGGGACCGGCCGTACGCCCGCCGCGCACAGTTCGTCGACGAGCCGGTCGTAGAAGTCGAGTCCGCCCGTCGAGCGCACCCTCGGCCAGGAGACCGAGAAGCGGTACGCGTCCACGCCGAGGCCGGCCAGCAGCGCCACGTCCTCGGGGTACCGGCGCAGGTGGTCGCAGGCCACCGCCGCCGTGGAGCCGTCCTTGACGCGGCCCGGTTCCGCCTCGAAGACGTCCCACACGGACTGCTCGCGTTTGTCGGCCGCGCCCTCGATCTGATGGGCCGAGGTCGAGACACCCCAGAGGAAGCCGTCGGGGAAACGGGGGAGAGGGGGGTGCGGACGGGCCGCTCCATTC
>NZ_JBEYFC010000004.1:0-57268 GCF_040634175.1 Streptomyces sp. NPDC007162 | reverse complement strand
ACAAACTGGGAATCGGTAAGTTGGGGAGCGATCCCTTTAGCCGGACGCCGGGGAGCCTGGGGCCGCACCTCTGTGGAAGAGGTGCGGCCCCACCGTCGTAGCAGAGACCGTCGTACCGGAGAACGGGTCAGCCCCGGCGGCCGCCGTTTCCGTTCCCGTTCCCGCCGTTCCCGTTGCCCTGGATGAATCCGTCGGGGAAGGAGAAGGTCGGGTTCGGGGTGGTGCCCCCGTTCGTGGTGCCGCCGTCGGTCGTGCCGCCGTCCGTCAGACCGCCGATGAGGCCGCCGATCAGACCACCGGTGTCACCGTTGTTGCCGTCCCCGGTGCCGGTGTTGTCGCCTTTTCCCTTATCACCCTCGTCCGGGATGTTGATGAGGTTGAAGGACTCGTCCGCCTTGCCCTCCAGGGCGCCCGTCATGGCGTCCTTCCAGATCGGCCCCGGGGTGTCGGCGCCGAAGACCTCGGAGTGGTAGACGCCGCCGATGGTGATGTTGGTCATCTCGACGTTCTGCTTGGCGCTGCCGACCCAGACCGCGCCCGCGAGGTTCGGCGTGTAGCCGACGAACCAGGCGTTCTTGCGGGAGTCCGTCGTACCCGTCTTGCCCGCGCTCTCGCGGTCGTCGAGGCCGGCCTGCTGACCGGTACCGGAGTCGACCACGCCGCGCAGCAGGGTGTTGATGGTGTCGGCGGTCTTCTCGCTCATCGCGCGCGAGCAGGTCGACTTGGGCACGGCCAGCGACTTCTGCTCGTTGCCGATCTTCTGGGTGATCGACGCGATGGCGACCGGCGTGCAGTACATGCCGCGGTCCGCGAAGGTGGCGTACGCGCTCGCCATGGTCAGCGGCGAGAGGCCGATCGCACCGAGGGCGATGGACGGGGTCTGCGGGAGCTTCGAGCCGTCGCCCTGGTGGACGTGGAGCGCGTCGGTCATCTTGACCACCGGGCACAGGCCGATGTCGGAGATCAGCTGGACGAAGTAGGTGTTGATGGACTTCGCCATCGCCTTCTTCATCTGGTACGGGCCGACCTCGGACTCGTTCTCGTTCTCGACCTGCTCGTTGTCCGTGTTGACCCACTGCTTGCCGTCGCACTGCTGCACGGGGCTCGGGTAGTTCATCTTGTACGGCGACGAGTACTCCTGCGTCGCCGGCTTGCCGCCCTCGATGGCGGCCGCCGCCACGAACGGCTTGAACGTCGAACCCGTCGGGAAGCCGTAGTTGGAGCCGCCGTAGTCCCGGTCGACCGAGAAGTTGTACTCGGTCTCGTTCTTGTTGTAGCCGTACGGCTTCGACTGGCCCATCGCCAGGATCTTGCCGCTGCCGGGCTCCACGAGGGTGGCGGCGGCCGCGACCGAGTCCGACTTGTAGACGTGGTCCTTGATCGAGGCCTGCACGGAGTCCTGGGCCTGCGGGTCCAGGGTGGTGCGGATGGTCAGGCCGCCCTGGTTCCAGAGCTTGGCGCGCGCCTCGCGGGTCTTGCCGAAGGTCGGGTCGGTGAGGAAGACGTTCTCGACGTACTTGCAGAAGAACCCGGCGCCCGTGGAGGCGGTGATGCAGCCGTTCTTGGGCTGGGTGACGTGCAGGCCGAGCGGCGCCTCCTTGGCCTTGTCCGCCTCCGCCTGGGAGATGTCGCCGAGCTGGGCCATGCGCTCCAGGACGATGTTGCGCCGCTTGGTGGCCTCGGCCTCGTCGTTGACCGGGTCGTAGCGGCTCGGCGACTGGACGATGCCCGCCAGCAGGGCCGACTGCTGGAGGTTGAGGTCCTTGGCGTGCTTGGAGAAGTAGCGCTGGGAGGCGGCCTCGACGCCGTAGGCCTGCTCGCCGAAGAAGGTGATGTTCAGGTAGTTCTCGAGGATCTTCTTCTTGCCGAGCTTCTCCTCCAGCTGGATCGCGTACTTCAGCTCCTTGACCTTGCGGCCGAGGGTCTGCTGGGTGGCCTCGGCGACCTTGGTCGGGTCGTCGCCGGCCTCCTCGATGAAGTAGTTCTTCACCAGCTGCTGGGTGAGGGTGGACGCGCCCTGGGCTACCCCGCCGCTCTGCGCGTTCTTGTTCAGCGCGCGCAGCACGCCCTTCAGGTCGATGGCGCCGTGCTGGTAGTAGCGCGAGTCCTCGATCGCGACGATCGCCTTCTGCATGTAGGGCGAGATGTCCTTGAGGTCCACGACCGTGCGGTCACGGGAGTAGACCTGGGCGATCTGGTTGCCCTTGCTGTCCAGGATCGTGGTCCGCTGGCTCAGCTGAGGGCTCTTCAGGTTGGCCGGGATGTCGTCGAAGCCCTGGACCGAGCCCTTGGCCGCCAGGCCCAGGGCCCCGGCCGCGGGCAGTGCGATGCCCGCCATCACGGCTCCCGCGAGCACACTGACACCGAGGAACTTGGCGGCCTGCTGCGTGGTCGACAGACCACCGCCCGAGCGCTTCTTTGGCATGGGGGCAGCCTAATCCGTAGCGATGGGCGTTCCGGGTGAGCGGGCGGCTCTCGGGATGTTCGAGTGCCGGATCGTGACATACGGGACCAGGTCCCCCGCATGGGGCGTGACGCGGCGCACGGCATGGCGACATGGACGGTCGACCTTGCCATTCGCCGGACACGCGTACAGGCCTTGGCCTAAGCTGCTCTCAACTGTCACAGCAGTGCGGTCACGTATCAATACGTCCGGCGACCCCGAATCGTTCCGGAACCAGCCCACTTTTTTTCGGGTGATGTGTTGATGGTGTGCCCGAATCCGCCTCGTGTGTCACCCGGCGTCCGTTGTGGCGCACCAGGGCTGTCCCGCTTTGCCGGGATGATCACGCATGTCGTCAGCTCACTCCCGCGGGTGATCTGCCGCTTACCCATAGTCCGTTCGGGCCATTCAAGATTGGGCCCGAAGGGGGTGTTGCGCTGTGCCCACCTTCCGTAACGTCCTCAACTGGCGGCGGTGAATATGCCGCTGCCGCCGTGGGGGAGCCTCGATTCGGGAGAGGACGGCGCCGGTATGGGCTGGGTAACCGACTGGAGTGCGCAGGCCGCCTGCCGCACTACCGATCCGGATGAACTGTTCGTTCAGGGAGCAGCGCAGAACAGGGCCAAGGCGGTGTGCACCGGATGTCCGGTGCGCACCGAATGCCTGGCGGACGCGCTGGACAATCGCGTCGAGTTCGGCGTGTGGGGAGGCATGACGGAGCGGGAGCGCCGCGCACTGCTGCGCAGGCGACCCACCGTGACCTCCTGGCGCCGGCTCCTGGAGACGGCACGTTCGGAGTACGAGCGGGGGACCGGGATCGTCCCCCTCGACAGCGACGAGGTGTACGAGAACTACATGGCCGTGAGCTAGGCCGGACGGGTCCCCGGCAGCTCCGGCCGGCCGGCCGCGAGCCGGTCACCGATGTCCCGCAACCCCGCGAGGTCGTGCACGTCGCCGGGCAGCGCGGCCACTTCCACCATGGCCACCTCGGGGTGGCGCGCGGTGAAGCGGTCACGCGTGCGCTGCTCGCGGGAGAGCAGCTGCATGCGCTCGGCGTGCAGCCTCAGCAGGCCTGCGGTGAGCTGGTCGACGGTGCGGTCCGGGTTGTCCGACGAGGGGGCTTCGTCAGTCATGTCCGCGGGCCCTGACGAGGGGGATTCGTCGGGCCGGGACTCGGACGGCGCGGGCGCGGGTGATTCAGAACTGCCGTACGTGTCGGGAGAGTTACGAAGTCCAGCTTTCCCGTCCCCCTGATCCACAATGCGGGGGTCTTCAAGATTTTCCGCGGCGGCGAGCGCGCGTTCGGCGGACAGCCGCTCGGCGCCGCTGCCGTGCACGCGGTTGAGGACCAGACCGACCAGCGGCATGTCCTCCGCGGCCAGCCGCTCCACGAAGTACGCGGCCTCGCGCAGCGCGTCCCGCTCCGGGGCCGCCACCACCAGGAACGCCGTACCGGGCGCCTGGAGCAGCTTGTACGTCGCGTCCGCGCGCGTGCGGAACCCGCCGAACGTCGTGTCCATCGCGGCGACGAAGGTCTGCACGTCCTTCAGCAACTGGCCGCCCAGCAGCTTGCCGAGCGTGCCGGTCATCATCGACATGCCGACGTTCAGGAAGGCCATGCCGGCGCGGCCGCCCAGCTTGGCCGGTGCGGTCAGCAGCCGGATCAGCCGTCCGTCCAGGAAGGAACCAAGGCGTTTCGGCGCGTCGAGGAAGTCCAGTGCCGAGCGGGACGGCGGGGTGTCCACGACGATCAGGTCCCACTCGTCCCGGGCCCGCAGCTGGCCCAGCTTCTCCATCGCCATGTACTCCTGCGTGCCCGCGAAGCCCGCCGACAGGGACTGGTAGAAGGGGTTGGCCAGGATGGCGGCCGCCCGCTCGGCGTCCGCGTGCGCCTCCACGACCTCGTCGAAGGTGCGCTTCATGTCCAGCATCATGGCGTGCAGTTCGCCGCCGGCCCGCCGCCCGCCACCACCCTCGGCCGAACCGTCCCCGTCGGCCACGTCGCTCCCGTCGGCCACGTTGCCGTCGGCCTCGCTGCCGTCGGTCGTGCTGTCGGCCGCCACGGTGCCGCGGTCCTCGGTGCCCTTGACCCTCCGCGGTACGTTGTCCAGCGAGTCGATGCCCATGGACTGCGCCAGCCGCCTGGCCGGGTCGATGGTCAGCACGACCACCTTGCGGCCCCGCTCGGCCGCCCGCAGCCCCAGCGCCGCCGCGGTGGTCGTCTTGCCGACCCCGCCCGAGCCGCAGCACACCACGATCCGGGTCTTCGGGTCGTCGAGCAGCGCGTCGACGTCCAGCACGGGCGCGTGGGCCAGCCGGCGCGTGCCGTCCTGGGCCGGGTCCGGATCCGGAGTCATGACATCCCCTGTTCCCGCAGCTCGGTGGCGAGTTCGTACAGGCCCGCCAGGTCCATCCCCTCGGCGAGCAGTGGCAGTTCGTGCCGGGGCAGCTCCAGCTCGGCCAGCACCGCGCGCTGCTCGTGCTCCAGCGCGTACCGCTCGGCGTACTCGGCGGCCTGCGCCAGCAGCGGGTCCACCAGCTGCTCGGCCTTGCCGCCGCGCCGCGCCCCGCCGAGCCCGGCGGCCGACAGTGCCTGCGCCACGGCGGTGCGCGGCACACCCCGTACGAGTTCCAGGTCGGTACCGTCCAACACCTCCGGCCGGACCATGTTCACGATGACCCGGCCCACCGGCAGCCGCGCGGACCGCAGTTCGGCGATGCCGTCGGCGGTCTCCTGGACCGGCATCTCCTCAAGGAGTGTGACCAGGTGCACAGCCGTCTCCTTGGACTTCAGCACCCGCATCACCGCCTGTGCCTGATTGTGTATCGGGCCGATCTTGGCGAGCCCGGCCACCTCGTCGTTCACGTTCAGGAAGCGGGTGATGCGGCCGGTCGGGGGCGCGTCCATCACCACGTAGTCGTAGACGAACCGTCCCGCCTTGTCCTTGCGGCGCACCGCCTCGCACGCCTTGCCAGTGAGCAGGACGTCCCGCAGACCGGGCGCGACGGTGGTGGCGAAGTCGATCGCGCCCAGCTTCTTCAGCGCCCGACCCGCCCCGCCGAGCTTGTAGAACATCTGGAGGTAGTCCAGAAGGGCCAGTTCGGGATCGATGGCCAGCGCGTAGACCTCACCACCTCCCGGCGCGACGGCGATCTTCCGCTCCTCATAGGGCAACGCCTCCGTCTCGAAGAGCTGGGCGATGCCCTGCCGGCCCTCGACCTCCACGAGAAGCGTCCGCTTCCCCTCGGTCGCGAGGGCCAGCGCGAGTGCGGCGGCGACCGTCGTCTTTCCGGTCCCGCCCTTGCCGCTGACGACCTGGAGCCTGCTCACGTCTTCGAGCCTAACCAGTCGGCCGGACACTCACGCGGGAGGCTGTGGATAACGCTGCTCACGGTCACACACCTGCCCCGTGCGCCCCAGCCGATAAAGTCGGCCGCATGACCAAATGGGAATACGCAACCGTGCCCCTGCTCGTCCATGCCACGAAGCAGATTCTGGACACCTGGGGCGAGGACGGCTGGGAGCTCGTCCAGGTCGTGCCCGGGCCCAACAACCCCGAACAGCTCGTGGCCTACCTGAAGCGGGAGAAGCCGTGATGAGCGCCGTCGAGGCCAGGCTGGCCGAACTCGGCCTCTCGCTGCCGGCGGTCGTCCCGCCGCTCGCCGCCTACCAGCCGGCCGTGCGGTCGGGCGTGTACGTCTACACCTCCGGCCAGCTGCCGATGGTCGACGGCAAGCTCCCGGTCACCGGCAAGGTCGGCGCCGAGGTCACCGCGGACGAGGCCAAGGAGCTGGCCCGCACCTGCGCGCTGAACGCCCTGGCCGCCGTGAAGTCCGTCGCCGGCGACCTGGACCGGATCGCGCGCGTGGTGAAGGTCGTCGGCTTCGTCGCCTCCGCCGCCGACTTCACCGGACAGCCGGGCGTGATCAACGGCGCCAGCGAACTGCTCGGTGAGGTCCTCGGCGACAAGGGCGTGCACGCGCGCAGCGCGGTGGGCGTCGCGGTGCTGCCGCTGGACGCGCCGGTCGAGGTCGAGGTCCAGGTCGAACTGGTGCCGTGAGCGGTAGGCCGTAACGGGAACGCCACAGGCCACCTCTCGAACATTCGCGCACCACGGGATAGCCTCCGGTAATGGCCGATGGACAGTGGTATCCCCCGGAGTGGCCGGAACGCATCCGCGCCCACACGGAGGGCACCCTCGTGCCGGTCCCGCCGAAGCGCGCGGCGACCGTGCTGCTCCTGAAGGACACCCCGGACGGCCCTGTCGTCCACATGCTGCGCAGACGCGCCTCCATGGCCTTCGCCGGAGGCGCGTACGCGTATCCGGGCGGCGGTGTCGACCCGCGTGACGACGACCACCAGGTCCGCTGGGCGGGTCCCACGCGCGCGTGGTGGGCGGAGCGGCTCGGGACCGACGAGGCGGGCGCCCAGGCGATCGTCTGCGCGGCCGTGCGGGAGACCTACGAGGAGGCGGGCGTCCTGCTCGCGGGCCCGACCGGCGACCAGGTGGCCGGGGACCAGGTGGTCGGGGACACCACCGGGGACGACTGGGAGGCCGACCGCGCCGCCCTGGTCGCCCGCGAGCTGTCCTTCGCCGAGTTCCTGGACCGGCGGGGCCTGGTCCTGCGGTCCGACCTGCTGGGCGCCTGGACCCGCTGGATCACCCCGGAGTTCGAGACCCGCCGCTACGACACCTGGTTCTTCGTCGCCGCCCTCCCCGCGGGCCAGCGCACCCGCAACGCTTCCACGGAGGCCGACCGCACGGTGTGGATCAGCCCCGCGGCGGCCGCCGCCGGCTACGACCGGGGCGAACTGCTGATGATGCCGCCCACCATCGCGACACTGCGCCAGCTCACGGCGTACGCCACCGCCGCCGAGACGCTCGCGGCGGCGCCCGCGCGGGACATGACCCCGGTGCTGGCGCGCGCCCGCCTGGAAGACGGCGGGATCGTCCTGACCTGGCCGGGGCACGACGAGTTCACCAAGCACATAGCGACCGCCCCGATGGCGGGACCCGTCGCGGGGCCCACCGCAGGACCCATCGCCGGAGGCCCCGCATGACGAACGCAGCGGCCCTGCCCGGCCGGCCCCGCGACACGGTCCGTTCGGGGCCGGCCACCGCGCGGGCCGTCAACGTGCTGGCGCCCAACGCCTCCGCGATGACCCTGGACGGCACCAACACCTGGGTCGTCGCCGAGCCCGACTCCGACCTGGCCGTGGTGATCGACCCGGGCCCCCTGGACGAGGACCACCTCCGCGCGGTCGTCGACATGGCGGAGAAGGCCGGCAAGCGCGTCGCGCTCACCCTGCTCACCCACGGCCACCCGGACCACGCCGAGGGCGCCGGACGCTTCGCGGAACTGACCGGCACGCGCGTGCGTGCCCTCGACCCGGCGCTGCGCCTCGGCGACGAGGGTCTCGCCGCAGGTGACGTGATCACGACCGGCGGACTGGAGCTCCGGGTCGTACCCACCCCCGGTCACACCGCCGACTCCCTGAGCTTCCATCTCCCGGCCGACCGGGCCATCCTGACCGGCGACACCATCCTCGGCCGCGGTACGACGGTCGTGGCGCACCCCGACGGCCGCCTCGGCGACTACCTGGACTCGCTGCGACGGCTGCGCTCGCTGACGGTCGACGACGGCGTGCACACGGTCCTGCCGGGCCACGGCCCCGTCCTGGAGGACGCCCAGGGGGCCGTCGAGTTCTACCTGGCCCACCGCGCCCACCGGCTCGCCCAGGTGGAGACGGCCGTCGAGAACGGCCACCGGCAGCCGGCCGCGGTCGTCGCCCACGTCTACGCCGACGTGGACCGCTCCCTGTGGCCGGCGGCGGAACTGTCGGTACGGGCCCAGATGGACTACCTGAGCGAGCACGGGCTCATCTAGCCGGGCGGCCACGGAAGGTCGGCCACAGCCCTGGACGGCGTCGGCCGGCTCCACGTGCCGGGCGGCCCCCCAGGAAGTACCCCCGTCATGACTCAGGGTCCCGTCTCGTGGAGGCGGAACCCTGATGTCGTACGGTCGTGTGCCGGTGTCAGCGCGAGCGCTTGGCCAGCCGCTCGACGTCCAGCAGGATCACGGCCCGCGCCTCCAGGCGCAGCCAGCCGCGCTGGGCGAAGTCGGCAAGCGCCTTGTTCACGGTCTCGCGGGACGCGCCGACCAGCTGGGCCAGCTCCTCCTGCGTGAGGTCGTGGACGACGTGGATGCCCTCCTCGGACTGCACGCCGAAGCGGCGGGAGAGGTCGAGCAGGGCGCGGGCGACCCGGCCAGGCACATCGGAGAAGACGAGGTCGGACATGGCGTCGTTGGTCTTGCGCAGGCGGCGGGCGACCGCGCGCAGCAGGGCGGTGGCCACCTCGGGGCGCGCGTTCAGCCAGGGCTGGAGGTCGCCGTGGCCGAGGCCGAGCAGCTTGACCTCGGTCAGCGCGGTGGCGGTCGCCGTCCGCGGGCCCGGGTCGAACAGCGACAGTTCGCCGATCAGCTCGCCGGGACCGACGACGGCGAGCATGTTCTCGCGGCCGTCGGGAGAGGTGCGGTGGAGCTTGACCTTGCCCTCGGTGACTACGTAGAGCCGGTCGCCCGGGTCGCCCTCGTGGAACAGGGAGTCGCCACGCGCGAGGGTCACCTCACTCATGGAGGCACGCAGCTCCGCGGACTGCTCGTCATCGAGCGCCGCGAAGAGCGGGTTGCGCCGCAGAACGTCGTCCACGAGTTCTCTCCTTGTCGACCTGCTCAGGGGATCTTGCTCCCCCTTGGTACCAGGGGTCCGTGTTCCCCATTTTGCCGGACGGTCCAAACAGTGTGATCTGTCACAAGGATGCCGTACAGGTGTCCCGAGGTAAGCGGCAGGGGTCCAATCGGGGGCTGATCTTCCGGGTCCGGGGCGGATGTCGGTGTCGGGCTTTAGGCTGGCCGGGTGTCCAAATCGCCGGTGAGAGCACAGGCCAAGGGGGCTGGGCGGGTGGTTGTACGTCGTGATTCCGCTGTGGGCGAACAAGGGTCCGATGCTGTCCCGGGTGAATCGAAAAAGACGACAAAAGCATCAAAAGCCGTGAAGAAGGTCGCCGCCAAGGGGGCCTCCGCCAAGAAGGCCGCCGCCGGGAAGCAGACTGCTGCTGTGAAGAAGGCCGCGTCCAAGAAGGCCGCGCCCGAGAAGGCCGCCGCCGAGGCGCCGCGGGTGGCCGGGAAACCCGAGTCGCGTACCGCGCTGGTCCGCCGCGCCCGCCGGATCAACCGCGAGC
Organism: Streptomyces sp. NPDC007162; assembly: GCF_040634175.1. Lineage (NCBI taxonomy): Bacteria > Bacillati > Actinomycetota > Actinomycetes > Kitasatosporales > Streptomycetaceae > Streptomyces > Streptomyces sp. NPDC007162. Next base: position 47,581 of record NZ_JBEYFC010000004.1, on the reverse strand, counting down.
TCGCCGAGGTGTATCCGTACGCCCACCCCGAGCTGGACTTCGAGAACCCCTTCCAGCTCCTGGTCGCCACGGTGCTCTCCGCCCAGACCACCGACCTCAGGGTCAACCAGACCACCCCGACGCTCTTCGCCAAGTACCCCACCCCCGAGGACCTGGCCGCCGCCAACCCGGAGGAGGTCGAGGAGATCCTGCGGCCGTGCGGGTTCTTCCGGGCCAAGACGAAGTCGGTGATAGGGCTCTCCAACGGCCTGGTGGAGCAGTTCGGCGGCGAGGTCCCGGGCCGGCTCGAAGACCTGGTCAAGCTGCCCGGTGTCGGCCGTAAGACCGCCTTCGTCGTCCTCGGCAACGCGTTCGGGCGCCCCGGCATCACCGTGGACACGCACTTCCAGCGCCTGGTCCGCCGCTGGCGGTGGACCGCGGAGACCGACCCCGACAAGATCGAGGCGGCCGTCGGCACGCTCTTCCCCAGGACCGACTGGACCGACCTCTCGCACCACGTGATCTGGCACGGCCGCCGCATCTGCCACGCCCGCAAGCCCGCCTGCGGCGCCTGCCCCATCGCCCCGCTCTGCCCGGCCTACGGCGAGGGCGAGACGGACCCGGAGAAGGCGAAGAAGCTGCTCAAGTACGAGAAGGGTGGCTTCCCCGGCCAGCGTCTGAAGCCTCCGCAGGCGTATCTGGACGCGGGCGGCAGGCCGGCCCCGCCGCTGGGCGCCGTACCGGGGGCATGACCAGGCGTATCAGGGACATGACCCAGGGGTCTTCTGCGGGTCGGCGGACGGAACGATCAAGGAGTCTCGTGGCGTTGGAACAGACAGGCCGGGGGAGCAGGGCAGGACGGGGGACGCCATGACGCACAGCAGCAGGGCACAGGCCGACGGGGCGCGTGCGGGCGCGGCGCTCAGCAAGGAGGGCCTGCCGGACTGGCTGGAGCCGGTGGTGCGGGCCGCCGAGACGGTCCAGCCGCTTCAGCTGAGCCGCTTCCTGCCCCCGGAGAACGGCGCCGGACGGCAGTCGGCCGTACTGATCCTGTTCGGGGACGGTGCGGCCGGCCCGGAGCTGCTGCTGATGGAGCGGGCCGGTTCGCTGCGCTCGCACGCCGGACAGCCCTCGTTCCCCGGCGGTGCCCTCGATCCCGAGGACGGCGACCCGAAGGCCGACGGGCCGCTGCGGGCCGCTCTCCGCGAGGCCGAGGAGGAGACCGGGCTGGATCCGGCCGGCGTCCAGCTGTTCGGGGTGCTGCCGCGGCTCTACATCCCGGTGAGCCACTTCGTGGTCACGCCGGTGCTCGGCTGGTGGCGCAAGCCGAGCCCGGTGGGCGTGGTGGATCCGAACGAGACGGCGCGGGTCTTCACGGTCCCCGTGGCGGATCTCACGAATCCGGCCAACCGGGCCACCGCCGTACACCCCAGCGGTCACCGAGGTCCGGCATTTCTGGTCGAATCGACCCTGGTGTGGGGGTTCACGGCCGGGGTGATCGACCGCTTGCTGCACTACGCCGGATGGGAGCGCTCCTGGGACCGCGAGAAGCTGGTCCCGCTCGACTGGCGGTCATGACAGGGTGATCCCCGTGAATGTGCTGGACATCCTGTTGCTGGTCGCCGCCGTGTGGTTCGCGATCGTCGGCTACCGCCAGGGGTTCGTCGTCGGCATCCTGTCGGTGATCGGCTTCCTGGGCGGCGGACTCGTCGCCGTCTACGCCCTGCCGGTGATCTGGGACGCCGTGACCGACAACGCCGAGGTGAGCACCACCGCCGCGGTGGTCGCCGTGGTCGTCGTCATCGTCTGCGCCTCCGTCGGCCAGGCCCTCACCACCCACCTGGGCAACAAGCTGCGCCGGTACATCACCTGGTCCCCGGCCCGCGCCCTGGACGCCACCGGCGGCGCGCTCGTCAACGTGGTGGCGATGCTGCTGGTCGCCTGGTTGATCGGCTCCGCCCTCGCGGGCACCACCCTGCCGACGCTCGGCAAGGAGGTCCGCAGCTCCAAGGTGCTCCTCGGAGTGTCCAGGGCGCTGCCCAGCCAGGCCGACACCTGGTTCGCGGACTTCTCCAAGGTCCTCGCGCAGAACGGCTTCCCGCAGGTCTTCAGCCCCTTCGCCAACGAGCCGATCACCGACGTCTCACCGCCCGACCCCGCCCTCGCGAACAGCGCGGTGGCCACCAGCGCCCAGCGGTCCATCGTCAAGGTGACGGGCACCGCGCAGAGCTGCGGCAAGATCCTGGAGGGCACCGGTTTCGTCTTCGCCGACCGCCGCGTGATGACCAACGCGCACGTGGTCGGCGGCGTCGACGAGCCCACCGTCCAGATCGGCGGCGAGGGCCGCAGGTACGACGCCAAGGTCGTCCTCTACGACTGGCAGCGCGACATCGCCGTGCTGGACGTGCCGGACCTCCCGGCGAAGGCGCTGAAGTTCTCCGCGAAGGACGCGGGGACCAGTGACAGCGCGATCGTCGCCGGGTTCCCGGAGAACGGGTCGTACGACGTGCGCGCCGCCCGGGTGCGCGGCCGCATCACCGCCAACGGCCCGGACATCTACCACCGCGGCACCGTGCGCCGCGACGTCTACTCGCTGTACGCGACCGTCCGCCAGGGCAACTCCGGCGGCCCGCTGCTCACGCCCGAGGGCCGGGTGTACGGGGTCGTCTTCGCGAAGTCACTGGACGACGCCGACACCGGGTACGCACTGACGGCCGACGAGATCAAGCCGGACATCGCCCGGGGCCGTACCGCGAACCAGCAGGTGGGCACCGACAGCTGCGCCCTCTAGAACCCCTCGGGGTCCTCGGAGGGATCAGCCGCGGGTGTGGCGCAGACGTACCGAGACCCAGCGGGCCCGGCGGCGCAGAATATGCGGAATCCCTACCCTCAGGTCCGTCCCCGGCAGCTGCGGGACAGCTCCTCGGTAGGGGTTCGGACCGCCTGCCGTACGGCGGTTTCGGGGTGCGTCACTGTAGTCGTGCGTCCAGCCCATACCCCGACGTCTGCCCCCGCCCCAAGGTCGATAACCTCCCGTGCGCGCCCCAATCGGCCTATGCGCGGGGCATGTGGCCGTTCGTAGAACAGGTGTGCAGATCCGGATACCGGGCGCATCGGCGCGGTCACCGATCGGGTTCGGGGTCCTTCAGCCAGTTGACCAGCTCGGTGGAGAAGGCCGCCGGATCCTCCTCGTGCGGGAAGTGCCCCAGGCCGTCGAACAGCCGCCAGCGGTACGGCGCTTCGACGTACTCACCGGAGCCGGCCGCGCTGCGGGTGCGGGTCACCGGGTCCAGGGAACCGTGCAGATGCAGGGTCGGCACTCGCACCGGGCGCTTCATCCGGCGGTTGAACTGGATGCCGTCGGGGCGGGCCAGGGACCGCACCAGCCAGCGGTAGGGCTCGATCGAGCAGTGCGCGGTGGACGGGATGCACATCGCCCGCCGGTACGTCTCCACCGCCTCGTCCTCGGGCAGCCGCGGCCCGGACCAGTCCCGGATCAGCCGGCCGACCAGCGCGCCGTCCTCGGCGGTGAGCTGCCGCTCGGGGATCCAGGGGCGCTGGAAGCCCCAGACGTAGGAGGCGGCGGCGGACTGCCGGCGGTCCCGCAGCATCGCCGAGCGCCAGCGCCGCGGATGCGGCATGGACACCACCGCGAGCCTTCGTACCAGCTTGGGGCGCATCGCGGCCGCCGTCCACGCCAGGTAGCCGCCCAGGTCGTGGCCGACCAGCGCGGCGTCCGGCTCACCCAGGGAGCGGATCACGCCGGTGATGTCGAGGGCGAGGTTGGCGGGGTCGTAGCCGCGCGGGGTGCGGTCGCTGCCGCCGACGCCCCTGAGGTCCATGGCGACGGCCCGGAAACCCGCGTCGGCGAGTGCGGCCATCTGGTGCCGCCAGGTCCACCAGAACTGGGGGAAGCCGTGCACCAGCATGACCAGGGGGCCGTCGCCGAGCTCGGCGATGTGGAAGCGGGCGCCGTTCGCGGCGACGTCCCGGTGCGTCCAGGGGCCCTCCGGCCGTACGGCCGAGGGAGCGGGATCCGTCATGACGACGAGCGTCCCACAGCCTCGATGGCCGGCACGTCGTCCCGGGGGAGTTCCGGGCGCGGATGCGGCTTGGCGTTCTGCAGCACGCCGGCCGTCTCCTTCATCGACGCGGCCACCTTCTGCGGGCCCTGGCTCTTCTTGGCCTTCTTCGCGAACACCACACCGATGAGCGCGAGGACGACGGCGACCAGCACGTTCGCCGCGAAGGAGAGCAGGAAGCAGACCGCGAGATTCCAGTGGCTCCAGGTCCGGATGCCGTACGCCAGCGCGAAGTTGAGCATCGGCAGGGAGAACAGCAGCAGCACACCGGCCGCGGAGAACGCGCCGCCGCTCGTCGCGCCCTTCTTCACGTCCTGCTTCAGCTGGGCCTTGGCCAGCGCGATCTCGTCGTGCACCAGCGCCGACATCTCGGCCGTGGCCGAGGCGAACAACTGGCCGATGCTGCGTTCGGCACCGACCGGGCTGCCGTCGGGTGCGCTCATCGCGGTCTCCCTCTGCGTACTTGTCATCGTCTTTTGTACCGTCTCGTCAGATCATGCCGGACGGTCGCCCTGCTCGCCTGCCCCGCCCGGTACTTCGGCAAGCGCGTCGTACCTTCGGGGCGGCCGGCGGATGCCTCCGAGAGGTCACCGGACGCCTCCGAGGGCGGTCACCGGGTGGCCTGCTCGGCCGCCTTCTCGGCGGCGATCCGGCGGTGTTCGGCGGCCTTGCGGTCGTAGATCTCCGCCATCCGCAGGTGGTACGCCGGGTTGTCCTGCTCGTAGACGTCCGGGATGCCGTCGCTGTCCTCGTCCCGCTCCTCGGCCTCGACCAGACCGCGGTAGCGGGCGTTGCGTATCTTCAGCAGCACGGTGGCGCACAGGGCCGCGATGAGTGATCCCATGAGTACGGCGGCCTTGACCTCGTCCGTCAGCACGGCGTCGCCCTCGAAGGCGAGTCCGCCGATGAGCAGCGACACCGTGAAGCCGATCCCGGCGAGCGAGGCGACCGCGAAGACATCCCCCCACGCGAGGTCGCCGCCGAGCGAGGCCCGGGTGAAGCGGGCCGTCAGCCAGGTACCGCCGAAGATCCCGATGGTCTTGCCGACGACCAGCCCGAGGACGACCCCGAGCGTCTCGGGCCTGCCGAACACGTCCGCGAGCTCCCCCTTGGACACCGTCACGCCGGCGCTGAAGAGTGCGAAGAGCGGTACCGCGAGCCCCGCCGACCACGGCCGCACCAGATGCTCGATGCGCTCGCCGGGGGAGCACTCCTCACCCTCGCGGGTGGTGCAGCGCAGCATCAGGCCCATGGCGACACCGGCGATGGTCGCGTGCACACCGCTGTGGTACATCAGTGCCCAGATCGCCACCGCGAGCGGGACGTACACGTACCAGCCGCGCACGCCCTTGCGCAGCAGCAGCCAGAAGACGGCGAGGCCGAGCACCGCGCCGCCGAGCGCGGCGAAGTCGATCCGCTCGGTGAAGAAGACCGCGATGATCAGGATGGCGAACAGGTCGTCGACGACGGCGAGGGTGAGCAGGAAGGCGCGCAGCGCGCTCGGCAGGGAGGTCCCGATGACCGCCAGCACGGCCAGCGCGAAGGCGATGTCGGTGGCCGTCGGCACCGCCCAGCCGTGCGTGGAGCCGCCGCCGACCAGGTTGGTGACGGTGTAGACGAGGGCCGGTACGGCCATGCCGCACAGGGCGGCGACCACCGGCAGCGCGGCCGCCCTGGGGTCCCGCAGGTCGCCGGCGACCAGCTCCCGCTTGAGCTCGATGCCGGCGACGAAGAAGAAGATCGCGAGCAGGCCGTCGGCGGCCCAGTGGGCGACGGACAGGTGCAGGCCGAGGGCGCCGGGGCCGAGGTGGAATTCGCTGACCGTCTCGTAGCTGTGGTGCAGGGCCGGGATGTTCGACCAGAGCAGCGCGGCTGTGGCGGCGAGCAGGAGCACCACCCCGCCGACGGTCTCGGTCCGCAGCGCGTCCGTCACGAAGGTCCGCTCGGGCAGCGAGAGCCGGTCGAGGAACCTGCGGACGGGGGTGGTGCGGGGCGCGGACACGGGGACCTCCGGTCGGTGGGCAGGATGGGGCAGCTTGCCGACCAGACTTCCCGGCACACCTTGAGGTCACGCTCTTTGTTTAGTTTACCTAAGGTGCGGCGGTGGTTGTCAGGTGAGATTCACGGTAGGCGCAAAAGGGGCGCCCGGCGCGTCGCGCTCCGGGCGCCCTGTGGGCCTTGCCGGGGTCAGTCCTCGCTGGGTGCTGCGGGGAGCTTGGCCTGGATGAGGTCCATGACTGTGGAGTCGGTCAGGGTGGTGACGTCGCCGAGCTGGCGGTTCTCGGCGACGTCGCGCAGGAGGCGGCGCATGATCTTGCCGGAGCGGGTCTTGGGCAGCTCGGCGACCGGCAGCACCCGCTTGGGCTTGGCGATCGGACCGAGGGTGGCGCCGACGTGGTTGCGCAGGTCGGCGATGAGGTTCTCGTCCTCGGCGTCGGCGGTGCCGCGCAGGATCACGAAGGCGACGATGGCCTGTCCGGTGGTCTCGTCGGCCGCGCCGACCACGGCCGCCTCGGCGACCGACGGGTGGGAGACGAGGGCCGACTCGACCTCGGTGGTGGAGATGTTGTGTCCGGAGACGAGCATGACGTCGTCGACGCGGCCGAGCAGCCAGATGTCGCCGTCGTCGTCCTTCTTCGCGCCGTCGCCCGCGAAGTATTTGCCCTCGAACCGGGACCAGTAGGTGTCGAGGAAGCGCTGGTCGTCGCCCCAGATGGTGCGGAGCATCGAGGGCCACGGCTCGGTCAGGACCAGGTAGCCGCCACCGCCGTCGGGTACCTCGTTGGCCTCGTCGTCGACGACGGTGGCCGAGATGCCGGGCAGCGGGGTCTGCGCGGACCCTGGCTTGGTCGCGGTGACGCCCGGCAGCGGGGTGATCATCATGGCGCCGGTCTCGGTCTGCCACCAGGTGTCGACGACGGGGGTGCGGTCGGCGCCGATGTGCTTGCGGTACCAGATCCAGGCCTCGGGGTTGATCGGCTCACCGACCGAGCCGAGCACCCGCAGGCTGCTCAGGTCGAACTTCGCGGGGATGTCGTCGCCCCACTTCATGAACGTGCGGATCGCGGTGGGCGCCGTGTACAGGATCGTCACCCCGTACTTCTGCACGATCTCCCAGAAGCGGCCCTGGTGCGGGGTGTCCGGGGTGCCCTCGTACATCACCTGGGTCGCGCCGTTGGCGAGCGGGCCGTAGACGATGTAGGAGTGGCCGGTGACCCAGCCGACGTCGGCCGTGCACCAGTAGACGTCGGTCTCCGGCTTGAGGTCGAAGACCGCCCAGTGCGTGTACGACGTCTGGGTGAGGTAGCCGCCCGAGGTGTGCAGGATGCCCTTGGGCTTCCCCGTGGTGCCGGACGTGTAGAGGATGAACAGCGGGTGCTCGGCGTCGAAGGCCTGCGGGGTGTGCTCGGCCGGCTGCCGGTCGACGAGTTCGTGCCACCACACGTCCCGGCTGTCGTCCCAGGCCACTTCCTGCCCGGTACGGCGGACCACCACGACGTGCTCGACGTTGCCCGCCTTGCCGACCGCCTCGTCCACGGCGGGCTTGAGCGCGGACGGCTTGCCGCGCCGGTAGCCGCCGTCGGACGTGATGACGACCCGGGCGTCCGCGTCCTGGATGCGGGTGGCGAGCGCGTCGGCGGAGAAGCCGCCGAAGACGACGGAGTGCGCGGCGCCGATCCGGGCGCAGGCGAGCATCGCGACGGCCGTCTCGGGGATCATCGGCAGGTAGATCGCGACCCGGTCGCCGGCCTGGACTCCCAGCTCCAGCAGGGCGTTCGCGGCCTTGGAGACCTCGTCCTTGAGCTCGGCGTAGGTGATCGCGCGGCTGTCGCCGGGCTCGCCCTCGAAGTGGATGGCGACCCGGTCGCCGTTGCCGGCCTCCACGTGCCGGTCCACGCAGTTGTACGCGACGTTGAGCTCGCCGTCCTTGAACCACTTCGCGAACGGCGGGTTCGACCAGTCCAGCGTCTCGGTCGGCTCCTTGGCCCAGGTCAGCCTGCGGGCCTGCGCGGCCCAGAAGCCCAGCCTGTCAGCCTTGGCCTCTTCGTACGCCTCGGCCCCGACATTGGCGTTCTCGGCCAGGTCGGCGGGCGGCGCGAAGCGTCGCTCCTCCCTCAAGAGGTTGGCCAGGCTCTCGTTGCTCACGACATCTCCCTTTCGAAGGGTGTCCCGGTGTCCGTTGTGTCCCAAGCCACACAGCTCATCAGACCCGGGGGTCCGGTGACAAGGGCCGTCCGGCAATTGGTTTAGACCTGTTGGTGGGGCGGTCGCGCGGCTCCTCCGTGCCCGGCACCCCCTCGAACACCTCCACCCCGTCCTCACCTTCGGTACGTCCCAGCAGATAAGCCTGCGCCTCACCCACATGGAAGTACATCCCGTGCAGCTCCAGTTCGCCGGCCTCCAGTGCCCGCGCCACCGGTGCGTGGGCCCGAAGATGCTCCAACTGCTGGACCACGTTGGCCAGGCAGAGCCGCTCCACCGCGTCCATGGTCGCCCGCCCCGCCAACCGGGTCCGGGGCCGGCTGTCGTCGGCCAGCCGTGCCAGGCTCGGCAGCCCGTGCCGCAGCCACCGCCCGAGCGGGGTCGTGCCCTCCCCTGAACCGGCGGCGACGCCGGTGCCGGTCAGCGCCTGCATCGCCCCGCACCCGGAGTGCCCGCACACCGTGACGTACCGCACCTTCAGCACGTCCACCGCGTACTCGATGGCGGCGGCCACCGAGTCGTCGCCGTTCTCCTCACCCGGAAGGGGGACCAGGTTGCCGACGTTGCGGACCACGAACAGGTCACCCGGGCCACTGGACGTGATCATCGAGGTGACGAGCCGGGAGTCGGCGCAGGTGAGGAAGAGCTGCGACGGCTGCTGCCCCTCGCGTGCCAGCCGGGCCAGCTCGTCCCGCACCAGGGGCGCGGTGTCGCGCTGGAACGCGCTGACACCACGGGCGAGTTCGTGCCCGCCGCTGCGGTAACCCCCCGGCCGACGGCCAGGACCGTGAGGCATGCGGACCTTCGGCCGGTGGCCGTACTCCGGTGAGCCGACGCCCGGCCGCCAACCGGTCAGCTCGGCGGAGCCGCCCTGCGCGGTGTGGGCCCTTTGCCAGTCCCGCAGCGACTCGTACGCCGCGTGGTCCATGAACGAACCGTCCAACTCCACCTCGGCGTGCGCGCCATGGGGTACGAGATGCAGGACTCTGCTGAGCCTGGGCACCGCGAGAAACGTCAACTGCCCTCGTGCGTGTACGTAATGGACTCCTCCTGTCTCCTCGTACGTGATGCGGGTACGGGTGAGGCGGTGCAGGGCGACGGCGACGGCCACGGCGACTCCGAGGAGCACTCCCTGCAACACCCCGAGAGCGGCCACGCCGAGTGTGGTGACGGCGTACACCAGCACTTCTCGGTGGCGGGTCACCGTGCGGATGTGGTGCAGGGACACCATCTGGATGCCGACGGCCATCACCAGGGCGGCGAGAGAGGCGAGCGGGATCAGATCCAGGACGGGGACCATCAGCAGCGCGGCGACTACTACGAGAACGCCGTGCAGCATCGTGGAGTTCCGGCTCACGGCACCGGATTGCACTCCCCCAGAGGGGGGACCCCCAGCCGAACTGCGCACCGCGACCCCGGCGACCGGCAGCCCACCGAGTGCTCCGGAGACGACGTTGGCCGCGCCCTAGCCCAGCAGCTCACGGTTCAGGTCGGTCCTGCCGACCCGGGACTGGGCGCCGGGACGACCGGCCACCAGCTTGTCCACGGCGACCGCTCCCAGCAGCGACTGCACGCTGCACACCAGCGTGGTGGTGAGCACGGCCGCGACGAGGCCCAGCACCGGCCCCTCCGGCAGCCCGGCCAGCGCATGACTGCTCCAGGAGGGCAGGGCGACCCTGGGGAGGGTGAGCCCGGTGAGTGCGGCCGTGACGGTGGCTCCGGTGACGGCGACCAGGGCGGCCGGGACCTTGCGCAGCAGCTCGCCGGGGCTCCCGGGCAGGCGGGGCCAGCCGAGGAGCAGGGCCAGGGTCAGCGAGCTCATCGCCACGGCGGCCGGGTGCAGGTTCGCCAACTGGTGGGGCAGGGCCCGGATGTTGGCGAGGACCGAGCTCTGCGGGCTGCCGCCGAGGACGATGTGCAGCTGGGCGACGGCGATGGTGACACCGATGCCGGCGAGCATGCCGTGTACGACGGCCGGGCTGACGGCGAGCGCGGTGCGCGCCACGCGCAGGCAGCCGAGGCCCAGTTGGGCCAGTCCGGCGAGCACGGTGATGCCGCAGGTCGCCCGCCAGCCGTAGCGGTGGATCAGGTCGGCCGTGACGACGGTGAGTCCGGCGGCGGGGCCGCTGACCTGCAGTGGGCAACCGCCGAACCGCCCGGCGACCAGGCCGCCGACGGCCGCCGCGACCAGCCCCGCCTGGAGCGGGGCGCCGGTGGCGAGGGCGATGCCGAGGGACAGCGGCAGGGCGATCAGGAAGACCGCGACGGACGCGGACAGGTCGGCCCCCGCGACGGGCGGCCGACGGCCCGGCGGTCCGGCCGGGAGCCGGGCCCGGCCGGTGTCGTTGCCCGGGCGGCGGCCTGCGGCCTCGGCCGGGGCCGGCCCGGAGGGCTCGGGATGGGTGGGTACGCAGGCTGATGACATGTTTCCCGTCTCCTCCGGGCGGCGCGGTCGCGGATCAGGTGGGTCCCCTCGCCCGGGGGCGGGGGATCGGTCGCGGCCGTGGGTCACGGCGTTCAGCGGCGGGATGGATCAACGCTCGGTAAATGAATCGTAATGCAGAGTAAAGGTCAGGCATGGATCTTCGGCGCAAATGGGGCACCGGCTCGCCCCTCTGAGTGAAGTGAGCAGTTCATCGGCTTGTCGTATTAATCCCTCTCTCGGTCCTATGCGACCTTGGCCGCGCTGTCGGCACATACCCGGCACACCGCCATAAAACGCCGTCATGGGCGTTCACCGAGAGAAGGAAGAAGGTGGGCGGAATTGGCCGCCACCCAGAGGATCGCCGTCGGCGCCGTGGCCGCCGCGGCCTGTGCCGCGTCGCTGGCCGGTTGCGCGACCGGCACGAACTCCAAGGAAGGGACGTCCGGGCCGCAGAAGGGAGCGCCGGCACCCCAGAGCGTGGTCCGTCTGATCGGCGACGGCTCCACCGCGTACACCGGGGCGCAGCCGCATCTGCCCCGGCCGGAGAAGCTCAAGCCCGGTGAGAAGCCCCCGCAGTTCGTGGTGTTCTCCTGGGACGGCGCCGGCGAGGACAGCCAGAAACTGTTCTCGCACTTCCGCAAGGTCGCCAAGGACAACCACGCGAACATGACGTTCTTCCTCAGCGGCGTCTACATGCTGCCGGAGGAGAAGAAGGACCTCTACCGCCCCCCGCAGCACTCGCCCGGCCGCTCCGAGATCGGCTTCAACGACGAACAGGGCATCGCCGACACCGTCAAGCAACTACGGCTGGCCTGGCTGGAGGGCAACGAGATCGGCACCCACTTCAACGGGCACTTCTGCGGCCCCGACGGTGGTGTCGGCCAGTGGTCGGTGGCCGAGTGGAAGAGCGAGATCGCCCAGGCCAAGCAGTTCGTGAAGACCTGGAAGACCAACACCGGCATGAAGGACGCCGCGCCGCTGCCCTTCGACTACGACAAGGAGCTCATCGGCGCCCGCACCCCCTGCCTCGAGGGGCAGAAGAACTTCGTGAAGGCGGCGAGCCAGCTGGGCTTCCGCTACGACACCAGCGGCGTCAACGACCAGGTCTGGCCCAAGAAGAGGGAAGGGCTGTGGGACCTGTCCATGCAGCTCGTGCCCTTCCCCGGGCACTCCTACGAGCAGTTGACCATGGACTACAACTTCATGGTCAACCAGTCCGGCACCCAGACCCAGGGCGACCCCGACAAGTTCGACTACTGGGGCGATCAGATGCGCGACGGACTGATCCAGGGCTTCAACCGGGCCTACAACGGCAACCGTGCGCCGCTCGTGATCGGCAACCACTTCGAGTCCTGGAACGGCGGCACGTACATGCGTGCCCTCGACGACGTCGTCCAGAACGTCTGCAACAAGCCCGACGTACGCTGTGTCTCCTTCCATCAGCTGGCCGACTGGCTGGACGCCCAGGACCCGCAGGTCCTGGCGCGGCTGCGGAGCCTGAACGTGGGTGAGGCCCCGCGGCAGGGCTGGGCGTCCTTCCTGTCCGGTCACCCCGCGCCGGCGCCGAAGGGGGTGCCCGGGGCGCCGGCGGTCAAGCAGTAGCCGCCACTTCCTCACCGAGCACGAAGCCGGGGTCGATCTGCGCGGCCAGGTCGGCCCCGGTGCGTTCGTTGCCCCACGACAGGGCGTTCTTCAGGTGGAAGTGGACCATCTGCCGGGTGTAGCGCTCCCAGTCCCGCAGATCGTGCGTCGCGTCGGTGGCGGACTTGAGGATGCGCAGGGCGTCGGAGTTGGCGTCCTCCAGGAGCTCGAACCGGGGTGGACGGCCCTTCTCCATGGCGCGTACCCAGTCCGAGTGCCCGACCGTGACCAGCAGGTCGTCCCCGACCTCCGAGCGGAGGAAGTCGATGTCGTCCTGCCCCTGCACCTTGTTGCCGACGACCTTCAGCGCGACGCCGAAGTCCCTGGCGTACTCCTTGTACTGGCGGTAGACGGAGACCCCCTTCCGGGTCGGCTCGGCGACGAGGAACGTGATGTCGAAGCGGGTGAACATGCCGGAGGCGAAGGAGTCCGAACCCGCCGTCATGTCGACCACGACGTACTCGTCGGGGCCGTCGACGAGATGGTTCAGGAACAGTTCCACCGCGCCCGTCTTGGAGTGGTAGCAGGAGACGCCCAGGTCGGCGTCCGTGAAGGGCCCGGTGACCATCAAACGGACGGCGCCGCCGTCGAGTTCCACCGGCCGCGCGCAGGCGTCGTACACCGGGTTGGGCTCCCGCACCCGGACCAGTCGCGAGCCCTCCCCGGGAGGGGTGGTCTTGATCATCGTCGCGGCGGAGGCGATGCGCGGGTTGTTGCCGCGCAGGTAGTCCTTGATCAGGGACAGTCGTTCGCCCATCGCGGGCAGTGCCGCCGACTCCGACTCGTCGAGGCCGAGTGCGGGGCCGAGGTGCTGGTTGATGTCGGCGTCGACGGCGACGACCGGCGCACCGGCCGCCGCGAGATACCGGATGAACAGGGAGGAGAGCGTGGTCTTGCCGCTGCCGCCCTTCCCGACGAAAGCAATTTTCATGTTCACGAAGAGTAGTCGCGTGATAGCTGTATGTGTCAGACGGAGTGAAGAAGACCACTCCTTCGTGGAGTGCGCGGCCGGGGTGCGTAGGGTCGTACTCATGAGTACGACAGGTGCGAGCGCCGATCCGCTCGCGGCCCTGGGCGCGCTGCCCGGGGTGGCCGAGTCCGTGGAGTCCGTGCGCAAGGCCGTGGACCGGGTCTACGGGCACCGGGTCATGCGGCGCCGCAGCAACGCCGTCACCTCCGAGGCCGCGCTGCGCGGCGCCCGGGGCAGTGCCGCGCTCTCCGGGGCCGACTGGGAGCTGGAGGAGGTGCGGCGGCGCTCCGACTTCGGGGCGGACGACGAGGCACGGGTGGTCGGTGCCGCGCTGCGGCTGACCGCGGAGGCGGGGCAACTGCTGTCCATCTGGCGCCAGTCGCCGCTGCGGGTGCTGGCCCGCCTGCACCTGGTGGCGGCGGCCACCGGCGGCGACGAGGTCGGCAGGCCGCGGCAGGCCGGTGAGCGGGCCGACGAGCCGTTGGTCGAGCTGCCGCTGCCGGATGCCGACGAGGTGGCGGGGCGCCTGGAGGGCCTTGCCCAGCTGATCATCGCGGGGAGCGAGGCGCCCGCCCTGGTGACGGCCGCGGTGGTGCACGGCGAACTGCTCGCGCTGCGGCCCTTCACGACGTGCAACGGACTGGTCGCGCGGGCGGCCGAGCGGATCGTGCTGATCGGCAGCGGTCTCGACCCCAAGGCGATCTGCCCCGCCGAGGTCGGCCATGCGGAGCTGGGCCGCGCCTCCTATCTGGCGGCCCTGGACGGCTATGTCTCGGGCACTCCGGAGGGGATGGCGGCCTGGATCGCGCACTGCGGACGCGCGGTCGAACTGGGCGTGCGCGAGTCGACGGCGGTCTGTGAGGCGCTGCAGCGGGGAGCGGCGTAGGGCCGAAGGTCCCGGACAAGGGTTGCGGCGGTACGAGGACTCGTACCGCCGCTGGCATGTTCACCGGGTTACCAGGCGTCCTCGATATGTCGCCCATCAGGTCGGGTGCTTTGCCCGTCACCTGGTGCGGCTGGCCCGTAATCGACGGGTCGACGTCGCGTGGGTGCTCGGTGGCCATGCTGGGTCCGTGGGGCCAAATGCGTTTTAAAGGTGATCCTCTCGGATGTCCTTTGGTCTCGCGGGCCGCTAACCCCTTTGTACTGCAAGCCCGGAGCAAGCGGAAGCCCTGCCTGCAGTTCTTTACTTTCAGGTTCAAAGGCACATCAAAAGGGCACCGATGGGCCGAACGGGTGAATAGGGGTCGAAGTCGGCCGCTTCAGGCGACCGTGCTCCGGCGGCGGCTCGCGTACCAGACCAGACCCGCGGTGGCGGCTGCCGCGCCTATGGCGGCCGCGGCGACCAGGGCCGGCCGCGGGGGCGCGGAGATCCGCTGCTTGAGCCGCACCGGGCGGTGGAAGTCGAGGATCGGCCAGCCCTGCGCGAGGGCCTCACGGCGCAGCGCGCGGTCCGGGTTCACGGCGTGCGGGTGCCCGACCGCCCGGAGCATCGGCACATCGGTCGCCGAGTCGCTGTACGCGTAGCAGCGCCCCAGGTCGTATCCCTCGGAGGCGGCCAGCTCGCGGACGGCCTCCGCCTTCGTCGGGCCGTACGCGTAGTACTCCACCTCGCCGGTGTAACAGCCGTCCTCGCCGACGACCATGCGGGTGGCGACCACCCGGTCCGCCCCGAGGAGTTCGCCGATGGGCTCGACCACCTCCGCGCCCGACGTGGACACGATGACGACGTCCCGGCCGGCCCGGTGGTGCTCCTCGATGAGGGAGGCGGCCTCGTCGTAGATGATCGGGTCGATCAGGTCGTGCAGGGTCTCGGCGACGATCTCCTTGACCTGCTGGACATTCCAGCCGCGGACGAGACCGGACAGGTACGCGCGGGTGCGCTCCATCTGGTCGTGGTCCATACCGCCGACCAGGAACACGAACTGGGAGTACGCGGTGCGCAGCGCCGCCCTGCGGTTGATCAGACCGCCTTGGTAGAACGACTTGCTGAAGGTGAGCGTGCTCGACTTCGCAATGACCGTCTTGTCCAGGTCAAAGAACGCCGCTGTGCGGGGCAAGGAGTGGTTTTCCACGACCCTGAGCATAGGCGCCCACCATTCGGCGTAAGCTGGGGCGCGTGGGTTTGCCTGAGAGGGCTCTCGGGTACACCATGGAAGTCACGGATCGTTCGCGACCGTGCTAACCCGGTCCGGCTCCTCCCCCCCCGAGTCGGCCGTGGAGACGACCCCCACTCTCCCCCCCGGTGGGGGTCGTCGCATGTCCGGGTGGGTTTTTCCCCTCTTTTCGCGGGCCGCGAGGCCTGGTCGGGCGGCTTCGGCCGCCCTTCTCGCATGCCCATGATCCGTCACGTTGGGTAGTCGAGGCGCTGCGCTGTGGAAGTCGCACAGGGGCCGGAACGGGGCTCACCGGTATGGGTGACGGCGATATTCACAACCATCGAGCCGTCCACGGTTTTCGACCAAGATCCACACGATTTCCCGGCTCGCTGCACCGTGATTCCAGCGCGATCCGGCGGCGGCCACTTCATGGCCGGTTCCCATTGCCGGGCGCCAATGGCCGGTTTCTACCGGCCGTGCATATGAAGGCCGATTGCCGGTTCTTCACACGTTTGGGAATCGCGGGGCCTCGGTGGCCACGCGCCACCACTCAGCCAAGGGGGAAGCTCACATGGCCAAAACCGTCACCCAGGACCCGCCGCCCGCCGCCGCGGGACGGCCAGGACGACCGATGATCGTCACCGAGGACGCCGAACTCCTCGACGACCTCCTGCGGCTGTGCGCCGCGGCCGGCGCCAAGCCGGAGGTCCACCACGGCGTGCCGGAGCGCGGCGGCGGCTGGGAGTCCGCCCCGCTCGTCCTGGTCGGCGACGACGCGGCGCGGCGGGTGCGCGGGGCCACGCGCCGACGCGGGGTGGTGCTGGTCGGACAGGACCAGGACGACCCCGACGTGTGGAAACGGGCCGTGGAGATCGGCGCCGACCACGTCCTGATGCTGCCGGACGGCGAGCAGTGGCTCGTGGACCGGATCGCCGACGTCGTCGAAGGGGTGGGCCGCCCGGCTCTCACCGTCGGCGTGATCGGCGGCCGGGGCGGGGCCGGTGCCTCCACGCTCGCCTGCGCGCTCGCCGTCACCTCCGCGCGTGAGGGACTGCGCACCCTCCTCGTGGACGCGGATCCACTGGGCGGCGGAATCGACGTACTCCTCGGCGGCGAGACGGCCGAGGGGCTGCGCTGGCCCGCCTTCGCCGCCTCGCGCGGCCGGCTCGGCAGCGGCGCCCTGGAGGAGTCGCTGCCCGAACTGCACTCGCTGCGCATCCTCAGCTGGGACCGCGGCGACTGCGTGGCGATCCCGCCGCCCGCCGTCCGCGCGGTGCTCGCGGCCGCCCGGCGACGCGGCGGCACGGTCGTCGTCGACCTGCCGCGCCGCCTGGACGACGGGATCGCCGAAGTCCTCACCCAGCTCGATCTTGCCGTCCTGGTGGTCCCGGCCGAACTGCGCGCCATCGCCGCCGCCGGACGGGTGGCGGCCACCGTCGGCATGGTCGTGCGCGACCTGCGGGTGGCGGTCCGGGGCCCGTACGCGCCGGGTCTGGACGACCGCGAGGTGGCCCGCCTGCTCGGCCTGCCCCTGGCCGGCGAAGTACCCGCCGAACCCGGCCTGTCCCGCGCCGACCGCAAACCCCCGGGCGCCGTCGCACGCTCGCCGCTGGCCCGCTTCTGCAAGGACTTCTGGGAGCGGACGCTGGTCGAGGCAGGTGGTGTATGAGGCCCGGCACTCCGGGCGGGGACGGTCCGGCCCTGCTCGACGGGGTACGGCGCTGGCTCGCCGAGAGCGGCGCCGAACCCACGCCCGCGCGGGTGGCGCAGGCGCTGCGCGCACAGGGCCGGGTGCTCGGCGACGCCGAAGTCCTCGGCGCGGCCGAACGACTCCGCTCCGAACTGGTCGGCAGCGGCCCCCTGGAGCCGCTGCTGGCCGACCCCAAGGTCACCGACGTCCTGGTGACCGCCCCCGACCGGGTCTGGGTGGACCGCGGCGGCGGCCTGGAACTGACCCCGGTCGCCTTCCCGGACGCGGCAGCGGTACGCCGCCTCGCGCAGCGGCTGGCCGCGGTGGCCGGCCGGCGCCTGGACGACGCACGCCCCTGGGCGGACGCCCGGCTGCCCGACGGCACCCGCCTGCACGCGGTCCTGCCCCCGGTGGCGGTCGGCTGCACCTGCCTGTCCCTGCGGGTGGTACGGCCCCGGGCGTTCACGCTGGACGAACTGGTCGCGGCGGGCACCGTTCCGCCCGGCGGCGACCGGATCCTGCGCGCCCTGCTGGCGGCCCGGCTGTCCTTCCTGGTCAGCGGCGGCACCGGCACCGGAAAGACGACCCTGCTCAGCGCCCTGCTCGGACTCGTCGGCCCGGGGGAGCGGATCGTGCTCGCCGAGGACTCGGCGGAGCTGAGGCCCGAACACCCCCATGTCGTACGGCTGGAGACCAGACCCGCCAACCAGGAGGGCGCCGGCCTGGTCACCCTGGAGGACCTGGTCCGGCAGGCCCTGCGGATGCGGCCCGACCGGCTCGTGGTCGGCGAGGTGCGCGGACCCGAGGTGGTGCACCTGCTGGCCGCGCTCAACACCGGCCACGAGGGCGGCTGCGGCACCGTGCACGCCAACGCGGCGGCCGACGTACCGGCCCGCCTGGAGGCGCTCGGTACGGCCGCGGGACTCGACCGGGCGGCCCTGCACAGCCAGTTGGCGGCCGCCCTGTCGGTGGTGCTGCACCTCGCACGGGACCGCACGGGCCGACGCCGGATCACCGAGTTGCACGTGCTGGAACGGGACCCCTCGGGTCTGGTGCGGACGGTGCCGGCCCTGCGCTGGGGCGTGGACGCCTTCGCACGCGAACGGGGGTGGGAGCGGCTGCGGGAGCTGCTTCGAAGTGACGGGAGTGACCGGAATTCCGAGACGGGGTGTCTGTGATGGGTGAGACGACGATGGGTGCTGTCGTGGTGTGCGGTGGGGTCATGGCCTGGCTGCTGGCCGAGCGGCAGCGCGAGGTGCGACGGGCACGGCTGTTGCTCGCCGGCGGCGGGGTGGTGGCCACCGGGCCGCCCTCCTGGGAGCGTGCGGCCGGGGAACTGCGGCGGCTGCACGGACACCTGCGAGCGGAGTGGTGGGTCCTCGTCGCCGGGACGGCGCTCGCGTTCCTCGCCGGTTCGGCCCTTCCGGTCCTCGCGGGGGCGGCCGGGGTTCCGGTGCTGCGCCGGTTGCGGCTGGCCCGGCATGCGCGGCGTACCCGGGACGTGCGCGCCGACGCGGTGATCGCGCTGTGCGGGGCTCTCGCCGGCGAGGTGCGCGCGGGACGTCAGCCCGCCGAGGCGCTGCTGCGGGCCGCGCGGGACTCCGGCGGACTGGGCGAGGCCCGGGCGGCGGTGGTGGCGGCGGCCCGCTTCGGCGGGGATGTGCCGGGCACCCTCGCGGTGGCGGCTCGGCAGCCGGGCGCCGACGGCCTGTCAGGGCTCGCGGCCTGCTGGCGGGTGGCGGTCGACCAGGGCGCGGGACTGGCCGCGGGCCTGGACCGCCTGGACGCGGCCCTGCGCGCCGAGCGGGACCAGCGGGCCGACCTGCGGGCCCAGTTGTCGGGCGCCCGGGCCACCGCCCTGATGCTCGCCGTCCTGCCCGCCCTCGGCCTGTTGCTCGGTTCGGCCATGGGTGCCGAGCCGCTGCGGGTGCTGCTGCACACCGGGGCCGGGCTGGGCTGCCTGGTCACAGGCACCGCTTTCGAAGCCGCCGGTGTGTGGTGGGCGGTCCGGATCGTGCGGGGAGCTGAGGCGGTATGAGTACGGAGGCCGTCCACAGGCTGGAGTCCGTCCACAGGCTGGGAGTTGTCCACAGGCTGGAAGCTGCCGGCGGGCTTGAGGTTGTCCACAGGCTGGGGGCGACGCTCGCGGTGCTGCTGGTCCTGGGCTGGTCGGCGTGGCGGCTGGAGTGGGCCAGGAGCGGGCGCCGGGCCCGGCGCCGGGTGGCCGCACTGCTGGCCCTGGAGACGGCGGAGCGGCACTCCGACGTGGGCGCCGCCGTCCGCGGGTGGCTACCGGTGGCCGGCGTGGTGTGCGGCGGCTGGGTGCTGATCGGCGGGATCAGCGGGGCGCTGCTGGGGCTGGGCGTCGCCGTGGGGCTGTGGCGGTGGCGGCGCCGGGAGGGCGGCGGGGAGCGGGCGGCGCGGGCGGAGGCGGCCGAGGCCCTGCGTCAACTCCCGCTCGCCGCCGACCTCCTGGCGGCCTGTATCGCGGCCGGCGCCGGTCCGGTGGTCGCCGCCCAGGCCGTCGGCGAGGCCCTCGGCGGACCCGTCGGGGACGGGCTCGCGCGGGGCGCGGCCGAGGTACGGCTGGGCGGCGAACCGGCGGACGCCTGGCGGTGGTTGGCTTCGCTGCCGGGTGCCGCCGCCCTGGCCCGGCTGCTGGAGCGGGCCGACGAGTCCGGGCTGCCGGCCGCGGTCCCCGTCGCCCGGCTCGCCTCGGACGCCCGTGCGGAGTGGGCGCGGGCCGCGACCACCCGGGCACGACGGGCGGCCGTGCTGATCTCGGCGCCGGTGGGGCTCTGCTTCCTGCCCGCGTTCGTCTTCGTCGGGGTGCTGCCCGTGGTGATCGGGCTGGCGGGCGGGGTGCTGCGAGGAGGTGGTGGATGAGGGGGCGCGAGCGGGCGGACGGCGTAACTGAGCTGTGCGTTCAGGGGATTCAACCGATTCAACGGTTCAAGGGATTCAACGGATCAAAGGGAGTCGAGATGTACCGGAAGATGCGGATGCTGCTGCGTCGGGACGCCGGAATGGTCACGTCCGAGTACGCGATGGGGATCATCGCCGCCGTCGGGTTCGCGGCGGTCCTGTACGCGGTGGTGACGAGTGGGCAGGTCAGTCAGGAACTCCAGGACATCGTGAAACGAGCCCTCAGTGCGCGGATGTGAGCGAGGGCGCCGCGCGGACCGGGGGTTCGTGACCGCGGAGGCGGCCGTGGTGCTGCCGGTGCTGGTGGCGTTCACGATGGCGCTGGTGTGGGGGCTGCTGGTGGTGGCCGCTCAGATCCGGTGCGTGGACGCCGCCCGCACCGGGGCGCGAGCCGCCGCGCGGCAGGACGCCGGGGACGCGGTGGTCGCGGTGACGAAGGAGGCGGCGCCGGCCGGGGCGACGGTGACCGTGGCCAGAGAGGGCGACCGGGTTCGGGTGACGGTGGTGGCGAGGCCGCCGGTACTGGGTGCGCTGCCGTTCGAGGTGCGGGAGTCGGCGGTGGCGTTGGCGGAGGAGCCATGACGTGCCGGCCGGGGGAGGTGGTCGGGTGGCTGCGGGCCGGTGGGGGCTGGTTCGAGAGGCGTCGGTACTCGGATCAGGGATCCGCCACCGTGTGGAGCGTCGGGGCGATCGCCGTCCTGTGCGTCGTGTTCGGCACCGTGCTGGGACTCGGGCAGGCCGTGGTCGCACGGCACCGCGCGGCCGGGGGCGCCGACATGGCCGCGCTCGCGGCGGCCGACCACTGGGCCGAGGGGACCACGCAAGCCTGTGCCCGGGCCGACCGGGTGGCACGGGCACAGGACACCCGGCTGACGCGGTGCGTGCTCACGGGGGACATCTCGGACGTGACGGCGGCGTCGGGAGCGGGACCGTTCGCGGCTCAGGTCCGGGCCAGAGCGGGCCCCGCGCCCGCGACGTGCCCCGAAGGGGCGCGGGGCGGCGACACCGGCGGCTCCGCCGCGTGCGCACGGCCGGCCCCCACTGACCCGCACCGACCCGAACGGCCTAATCCGGCGCCCCTTTCAGCAGCACCGTGAGGAGCCGTACCGCCCCCCGCTTGTGCAAGGGCTCGTTCCCGTTGCCGCACTTGGGGGACTGGATGCAGGAGGGGCACCCGGCGTCGCACTCGCACGCGGCGATCGCCTCCCGGGTGGCCGTGAGCCAGGTGCGGGCCGTGTGGAAGGCGCGCTCCGCGAAGCCCGCGCCTCCCGGGTGGCCGTCGTAGACGAAGACCGTCGGCAGGAGCGTGTCGGGGTGCAGCGGGATCGACACGCCGCCGATGTCCCAGCGGTCGCAGGTCGCGAAGAGCGGGAGCAGGCCGATGGAGGCGTGTTCGGCTGCGTGCAGGGCGCCGCCGAGGATCTCCGGGTCGATCCGGGCCTCGTCGAGCTGGTCCTCGGTGACCGTCCACCACACCGCGCGGGTGCGCAGCGTACGAGGAGGGAGGTCGAGTTTCGACTCGCCCAGGACCTCGCCGGTGATGAGCCGGCGCCGGAGGAAGGAGACCACCTGGTTGGTGACCTCGACAGAGCCGTAGCACAGACGGCCGTCGCCCCAGGGGACCTCGACGTCGGTCTCCAGGACGGAGATGGCCGTGGTGTCGCGGGCGACCGTGGAGTACGGCGGGTCGGCCTGTTCGACCAGCGCCACCGAGTCCTCCAGGTCCAGGGACCGCACGAGGTAGGTGCGGCCCTGGTGGAGGTGGACGGCGCCCTCGTGGACGGTGGAGTGCGCGGCGCTCGCGTCGACCGTGCCGAGCAGGCGTCCGGTGCCCGCCTCGACGATCTGCACCGGACGGCCGCCCTCGCCGCGGATGTCGGTGAGGTCGGCGGCCCGCTCCCGCCGTGTCCAGTGCCAGGCCCTGGTGCGGCGGCGCAGCAGCTTCGCGGCCTCCAGCTGCGGCAGCAGCTCCGCGCAGGCGGGTCCGAAGAGGTCGAGGTCGTCGTCGGTGAGGGGGATCTCGGCGGCGGCGGCGCACAGGTGCGGCGCGAGGACGTACGGGTTGTCGGGGTCGAGGACCGTCGATTCCACCGGTTGGTCGAACAGCGCCTCGGGATGATGGACGAGGAAGGTGTCCAGCGGGTCGTCACGGGCGACCAGCACGGCGAGGGCGCCCTGACCGGAGCGGCCCGCCCGACCCGCCTGCTGCCACACAGAGGCCCTCGTACCCGGGTACCCGGCGATCAGTACGGCGTCCAGGCCGGAGACGTCCACACCCAGCTCCAGGGCCGTCGTGGCGGCAAGTCCGAGCAGTTCCCCGGAGTGCAGCGCGCGTTCCAGGGCGCGCCGCTCCTCGGGGAGGTAGCCGCCGCGATAGGCCGCGACACGCCGGGCGAGGGAGCGGTCCACCTCGGCCAGCCGTTCCTGGGTGATGACGGAGATCAGCTCCGCGCCTCGTCTGGAACGCACGAAGGCGACGGAGCGCACGCCCTGCACGGCGAGGTCGGTCAGCAGGTCGGCGGTCTCCGCGGTGGCGGTACGGCGGACGGGGGCGCCCTTCTCGCCGTGCAGTTCGGTCAGCGGCGGCTCCCACAGGGCGAAGACCAGTTCGCCGCGCGGTGAGGCGTCGTCGGCGACCTCCACGACCGGCAGGCCGGTGAGACGGCGGGCGGCGACGGCCGGTTCGGCGGCGGTGGCGGAGGCCAGCAGGAAGACCGGGGAGGCGCCGTAGCGGGCGCACAGCCGGCGCAGCCGGCGCAGTACCTGGGCGACGTGCGAGCCGAAGACGCCCCGGTAGGTGTGGCACTCGTCGATGACGACGTACTTCAGCGACTTCAGGAAGGAGGACCAGCGCGGGTGCCCGGGGAGTATCCCGCGGTGCAGCATGTCAGGGTTGGTGAGCACGTAGTTGGCGTACTGGCGGACCCACTCGCGTTCCTCGTACGGCGTGTCGCCGTCGTACACCGCGGGGCGCACGGCGTTGCCGAGCGGTTGTGAAAGTTCCTTCACCGCTCTGCACTGATCGGCCGCGAGAGCCTTGGTGGGCGCCAGGTAGAGGGCGGTGGCACCACGGCCGTTCGGCGCCTCGGAACCCTCCAGGAGGGTGGACAGGACGGGCACGAGGTACGCCAGGGACTTGCCGGAGGCGGTGCCGGTGGCGACCACCACGGAGTCGCCGTCCAGGGCGTGCTCGGCGGCCAGCGCCTGGTGCTCCCACGGGTGCTCGATGCCGCACTCCTGGACGGCCGCGATCACCTCCGCGCGAATCCGGTCAGGCCAGACGGCATGCCGACCCGCCCGTGGGGGCAAGTGCTCCGTATGAGTGATGCGCGAAGCCCGGCTCGGCCCGGAGGCGAGCCGGTCCAGGACCGTGCCCGGAGAGAACCCGGACACGGCCGGAACCGGCGGTCGATCGGATCGGTGATTTATGGCCATCGGGACCGAGTGTGTCACCGGCGTGACGGACAATGGGGCCAAGGCGTCGTGCACGCCTGCCGGTAAGTGATTGAATGCCATCGCGGCTGGCGAACGTCCCAGGGGCCGCAAGCCGAGGTGTCCCGAGGGACGACCGCTCGATAGCAAGGTGCTGGAGGATCCGTGGACCTGTCTCTGTCGACCCGTACAGTCGGCGATCGTACGGTCGTCGAGGTCGGTGGCGAAATCGACGTATATACCGCGCCCAAGTTGCGCGAGCAGCTGGTCGAGCTGGTGAACGACGGGAATTTCCACCTCGTCGTTGACATGGAGGGCGTCGACTTCCTCGACTCCACCGGGCTCGGCGTGCTGGTCGGCGGCCTGAAGCGGGTGCGTGCCCATGAGGGTTCGCTGCGCCTGGTGTGCAACCAGGAGCGCATTCTGAAGATCTTCCGCATCACCGGCCTCACCAAGGTGTTCCCGATCCACACCTCGGTCGAGGAAGCGGTGGCGGCCACCGACTGACCCGGACCGGCCGACGCGTCCCGGACCGCCCATCGGTCCGCGGCGCCCGGCCGGTCTCCGGCACGGTTGCGTGCATCCCGTATGCGCCTGCGTGCCACCCCAGCCCGTTCGGGCCCGCGTGCCCGTGCCGGCAGCCGTTCACGGGCCGCAGTGCCCGCGGCGGCCGCAATTCATCTGGGGTCCGAGTGCTCGGCGGCCCGGCCCCCATCGCACGCCCGTAGTTCCGAGGGGGACGTATGGCCACCGTTGAACTCCGCTTCAGCGCGCTGCCCGAGCACGTCCGCACCGCCCGGCTGGTGGCGGCGGCGGTGGCTCGCAGGGCCGGAGTGGACGAGGCCGTCCTGGACGAGGTCCGGCTGGCCGTCGGCGAGGCCTGTTCCCGAGCGGTGGGTCTGCACCAGAGCTCCGGCATCGCCGAGCCCGTGCGGGTCGCGCTGATCGAGGAGGAGAAACAGTTCTCCATCGAGGTCGGCGACGACGCGCCCCGCTCCGCTCCCGGCGACCGGACATCCGGTGCCTCGGCGGAGGCGGACGTGGAGACCGAGGAGGACGAGATGGGCCTCGCGGTCATCAGTGGTCTCGTCGACGACGTGGAGGTCACCGCCGGGGAGAACGGCGGGTTGATCCGCATGACCTGGCCGACCGTCCCGCCGGGGGTCGTGCTCACCTGAGAGCCACCTGATCGAAGACAAGAAGGGCCCTGCGAGCAGGGCCCTTCTTGTTATTTTCCGTCGGATGTCATCCGGTTGCCGAATTCGTGAAAACATTCACGATCAATGCCCGGTAGATCGCCCGATAATTCGATCAAGAGTCGATTGCTCCACTGGTGATCGTCAATGCTTTTAGGGCGTTACCGCTTTCGGGTTGGGTGGCTTGACCTCGATCATTTGCTGAAGAGCACGAGAAGGCCGATTCCGTTTACCGGCCCCTGTTTAGATCACTCCCGGGTACCTAGAATCCGTCCACATCTTGAGCTCAGCCCAAGCGTCAAGGAGGACGAATGGCGGGGCTTTCTACCCCTCATCAGTTGGGTCACCCCACAACCCTCGCGGCCGCGGTCCTGACCGACGACAACCGGGTCCTGGTGGCGGTCATCGCCGCCGTGGCGCTGGCCGCGCTCGTGGTCGCCTGGATCCTGGTCCGTCAGGTACTCGCGGCGGGCGAGGGCACCGACAGCATGAAGAAGATCGCGGCGGCGGTCCAGGAAGGCGCGAACGCCTATCTGGGCCGACAGTTGCGCACGCTCGGCGTATTCGCCGTCGTGGTGTTCTTCCTGCTTCTGCTGCTGCCCGCGGACGACTGGAATCAGCGTGCCGGCCGGTCGATCTTCTTCCTGATCGGCGCGGCCTTCTCGGCGACCACCGGCTATATCGGCATGTGGCTCGCCGTGCGCAGCAATGTGCGGGTCGCCGCGGCGGCCCGTGAAGCAACCCCGGCGGAAGGCGAACCGGAAAAGGATCTCACCGCCGTCTCGCACAAAGCCATGAAGATCGCTTTCCGCACGGGCGGCGTGGTCGGCATGTTCACCGTGGGGCTCGGCCTGCTCGGCGCCTCCTGTGTGGTGCTGGTGTACGCGGCCGACGCGCCGAAGGTGCTCGAGGGCTTCGGCCTCGGAGCAGCCCTCATCGCGATGTTCATGCGTGTCGGCGGCGGCATCTTCACCAAGGCCGCCGACGTCGGCGCCGACCTGGTCGGCAAGGTCGAACAGGGCATTCCGGAGGACGACCCGCGCAATGCCGCGACCATCGCCGACAACGTGGGCGACAACGTCGGCGACTGCGCGGGCATGGCGGCCGACCTCTTCGAGTCGTACGCGGTGACCCTGGTCGCCGCGCTGATCCTCGGCAAGGCGGCCTTCGGCGACTCCGGGCTCGCCTTCCCGCTCCTGGTGCCGGCGATCGGTGTGCTCACCGCCATGGTCGGCATCTTCGCGGTCGCCCCGCGCCGCAGCGACCGCAGCGGCATGAGCGCCATCAACCGCGGCTTCTTCATCTCCGCGGTGATCTCGCTCGTACTCGTCGCGGTCGCGGTCTTCGTCTATCTGCCGGCGAAGTACTCCGACCTGGACGGCATCAGCGACGCGGCCATCCGGGCCAAGGACGGCGACCCGCGGATCCTCGCGCTCGTCGCGGTCGCCATCGGCATCCTGCTGGCGGCCGTCATCCAGCAGCTGACCGGCTACTTCACCGAGACCAACCGGCGTCCCGTCATGGACATCGGCAAGACCTCGCTGACCGGTCCGGCCACCGTGGTCCTCGCCGGCATCTCGGTCGGCCTCGAATCGGCCGTCTACACCGCACTGCTGATCGGTCTCGGCGTCTACGGCGCGTTCCTGCTCGGCGGTACGTCGATCATGCTGGCGCTGTTCGCGGTGGCGCTGGCCGGCACCGGTCTGCTCACCACGGTCGGTGTGATCGTCGCCATGGACACCTTCGGTCCGGTCTCCGACAACGCCCAGGGCATCGCCGAGATGTCCGGCGACGTCGAGGGCGCGGGCGCCCAGGTGCTCACCAACCTGGACGCCGTCGGCAACACGACCAAGGCCATCACCAAGGGCATCGCGATCGCCACCGCCGTCCTCGCGGCGTCGGCGCTCTTCGGGTCGTACCGGGACGCGATCACCACGAACGTGCAGGACGTGGGCGCGAAACTCAGTGGTGCGGGCTCCCCGTTGACCCTGTCCATGGACATCTCGCAGCCCAACAACCTGGTCGGCCTCATCGCCGGCGCGGCGGTCGTCTTCCTCTTCTCCGGACTCGCCATCAACGCAGTGTCGCGGTCGGCGGGTTCGGTGGTCTTCGAGGTGCGGCGGCAGTTCCGCGAGCACCCCGGGATCATGGACTACACGGAGACGCCCGAGTACGGCAAGGTCGTCGACATCTGCACCAAGGACGCCCTGCGGGAGCTGGCCACGCCGGGACTGCTCGCCGTGATGGCGCCCATCTTCATGGGGTTCACGCTCGGTGTCGGCGCGCTCGGCTCCTATCTCGCGGGCGCGATCGGCGCGGGCACCCTGATGGCCGTCTTCCTGGCCAACTCCGGTGGCGCCTGGGACAACGCGAAGAAGCTCGTCGAGGACGGCCACCACGGCGGCAAGGGCAGTGAGGCCCACGCCGCCACGGTGATCGGCGACACGGTCGGCGACCCCTTCAAGGACACCGCGGGCCCCGCGATCAACCCGCTGCTCAAGGTCATGAACCTGGTGTCGCTGCTCATCGCGCCCGCGGTGATCAAGTTCTCCTACGGTCATGACAAGAGCGTCGGCGTCCGGATCCTGATCGCGGTTCTCGCACTGCTCGTGATCGTCGGCGCGGTGTACGTCTCCAAGCGGCGAGGTATCGCCGTCGGCGACGACGAGAGCGCCGAACGCGTGGCCAAGTCGGCTGATCCAGCGGTGGTTTCGTAGGCGGTCTTACGACGCCCGCCGGGACGCTCACGAACGGTCCCGGCCAAGGAGCGGGCGGATGGCGCGTGGTGACGCGCCGTCCGCCCGTTTCGCGCTCTCGCGCCCATGCACGGTGCCGTCCTCCGCACTCCGTGCCCGATTCGCTCCAGGACAATCCCGTGTGCGTGGTTTCGTCGTGAGCCTTCTCTCCCCTGAGTGAATCGCCATAAAAGCGGACTAAAAGGTGCCGATCGTGAGGGTGGCGGCCGTCCGCCGTGTAGATTCCGGGTGCCGAGAGCCATGGAAGGGACCGATCCGGTGAACAAGAAGCTCGCGGCCGCACTGTCCGGCGGTGCGGTACTGGTAGGTGCGCTGTCCGGGTGCAGCAGCGGTGACAAGGGCCCCGACCCGAAGCTGATCGCCTGGGCCAAGACCGTGTGCGACGCGGTGCCGGCGCAGGACGCGAAGATCAAGGCGGCCAACGAGGCGATCGCGCAGACGGCCTCGAACACCACGAGTTCGCCCGCGACCATCCAGAAGACCGACTCCCAGGCCTTCCAGGACATGTCCGACGGCTACAAGGCGCTCGCGGCGGCCATCAGCGGTGCGGGGGCGCCCCCCGGGGTCGACGACGGCGCCAAGCGTCAGCAGGACGTCGTCAAGAACCTCGACAGCCTCTCCGCGTCCTATGCCGACCTGAAGAAGAAGGTCGACGCGCTGAACACCAAGGACCAGGCGAAGTTCGCCTCCGGGCTGCACGACGTCGCCTCCCAGATGGCCGACCTGGAGACGCAGAACAAGAGCGGCACCCAGGCCCTGGAAGCCCTGGAGCAGGGCGACGTCAAGGACGCGATCGCCGAACAGGCCAGCTGCAAGAAGGTCACCACGACGTCGGGAGCCTCGGCGTCGGCCTCGTCGACGGCGAGCTGACGGGATCGGCGTCAATTCTGTCAGTCGTGGGCTGAGGGGGTTGGTGTCGGTTCTGTCGGTCGCGGGCTGAGAGATTCGGTGTCGGCCTCGTCGGTCGTGGGCCGACGGGTTCGCCGACGGTCTCGTCGGCCGCGGGTTGACGGGGCGTGGTGGTCCGGCCGGCGTGGGCCGGCGGGTGGGTGGCTGGTGCTGTCGGCCGTGGCGTGAGCGGGTTCGACGGTGGTGTGCTGGGCCCGCGTGCCAAGGGGCGCGCGGGCCACAATGGAGGGCGTGACTGACTCCGGCCTCGCCACTCTGCCCGCCTCCGACCGCCCCGACGTCGCCGCCCGGCTGCGCACCGCCCTGCTGGGCGCCTCCTTCACCGCCGACGGGCTCCTGGAACTGCTCGGCGCGCCCGCGTACGCGGCGCTGGCCCGCAGTGAGACGGTGCCCGCGCTCCGGGCGACCCGCGGCGACACGCCGCTGGAGACGCTCGTGCGGCTGTTCCTGCTCCAGCAACCCGTGCCGCACGCGCGCGTGGCCCGCTTCCTGCCCGTCGACGACCTCCTGGAGGCCGGCTGGCTGACCGCCGTCGGCGGTGACGAGGCCGCCGCCACCGTGGACGTCCGGCCGTACGGCGGACCCGACGGCGAGGACTGGTTCATCGTCTCCGACCTCGGCTGCGCGGTCGGCGGCGCCGGCGGCATCGGGCAGCGGAACGAAGAGGTCGTTCTCGGGGTCGGCGGCGCCTCCACCACACTCGCCGGCATCACCGTCCGTACGCCCGTCTCCGCCGCCCTCGACCTCGGTACGGGCTCCGGGATCCAGGCCCTGCACGCCGCCCAGCACGCCACGCGCGTGACGGCGACCGACCTCAACCCGCGCGCGCTGCACATCACGGCGCTCACCCTGGCGCTGTCCGGCGCGCCCGCGGCCGACCTGCGCGAGGGCTCGCTCTTCGAGCCGGTGAAGGACGGGGAGACGTACGACCTCATCGTCTCCAACCCGCCGTTCGTGATCTCGCCCGGAGCCCGGCTCACGTACCGGGACGGCGGGATGAGCGGGGACGATCTGTGCCGCTCGGTCGTTCAACAGGCCGGGGAGCGGCTGGCGGAGGGCGGGTTCGCGCAGTTTCTCGCCAACTGGCAGCACGTCGAGGGGGAGGACTGGCAGGACAGGGTCAGGTCGTGGGTGCCGCGCGGCTGCGACGCGTGGATCGTGCAGCGCGAGGTGCAGGACGTCAACCAGTACGCCGAGCTGTGGCTCAGGGATGCCGGCGACCATCGCGGCGACCCTGCGGAGTACCAGGCGCGGTACGACGCGTGGCTCGACGAGTTCGAGGCGCTCAAGGTGAAGGGGGTGGGGTTCGGCTGGATCACGCTGCGCAGGACGGGCGCCGCCGTGCCCTCCGTGACCGTCGAGGAGTGGCCGCATTCGATCGAACAGCCGCTCGGCGACACGATCCGGGCCCACTTCGAACGGCTCGACTACCTCCGTGACCACGACGACGCGGATCTCCTCGAAGGGCACTTCAAGCTCGCCGTCGAGGTGGTTCAGGAGCAGGTCGGGCTGCCCGGCGCCGAAGACCCGGAGCACGTGGTGCTGCGCCAGCACCGCGGGATGCGCCGCGCGACCAAGGTGGACACGGTGGGCGCCGGGTTCGCAGGGGTGTGCGACGGCACGCTGAGCGCGGGGCGGATTCTCGACGCCATCGCCCAGCTGGTCGGCGAGGACCCGGTGCTGCTGCGCGACCGCACCCCCGCACAGATCCGGCTGCTGGTGGAACAGGGGTTCCTGGAGCCGGCCGGCTGACGGAGGGCTCCGCGTACGGCCCGGCGCGCTCGGGGCCCGCCGGGGCGGTTCGGGACACGCCGGGAATGGAAAAGGGCCGGAAAAATGTGGCCCGCGCGTTCGCCGGGTAGCCAGTCGACCGCATGTTCGAGTGAGCTACGCCTCCTCGTTCACCTCGATTTCTTCCGCCCGCAGCCCCCTCGCCGTCCCCGCGTGCCAGTCTCCGCAGGCTGGACACGCACGGACGGCAGGGAAGGGGTGCACGGGCCATGGAGAGCGGACCGGCGATCTTCGCAGGGGTGGTGTTCGCCCTGTTCGGAGGCGCACTGCTGATGTGGACGGGCACCCGTGTCCGGCGCGGCGAACCCGTCGCCCAGGGGGTGGGCCAGGTCGCGTCGGCGGCCCTCGCGAGCCTCGTCGCGGTGGTCGCGCTGGGCCTCGGGGCGTACTGCCTGACCCGTCTGTGAGGGTGCCGCGGGAGTAAGGGGAGCGTCACGCTCCGGGTAGTGCCGGGAGCCCGGCGAGGACTCCGGGCGGCAGGAATGGCGGTAGTCGGGTTACCGTTCGAGTGGCCGTTGTGAGCTTTTCCCGTTTGACACGGGGGCGGGATGTACCGTCACACTCCGCAGCGTCACCAAGTGAGCGGACATCCGTGTCCGCGCCACGACCCCGGGAGCAAGGCCTGGGGAGGCCCCAGCGTCGACCGGAGAGAAGAGCGAAGTTGTCCCCGACCAGCGAGACCGCACAGGGCGGCCGCCGACTCGTCATCGTCGAGTCGCCCGCCAAGGCGAAGACGATCAAGGGCTACCTGGGCCCCGGATACGTCGTCGAAGCGAGCGTCGGGCACATCCGTGACCTTCCCAACGGCGCCGCGGAGGTGCCCGAGAAGTACACCGGCGAGGTCAGGCGCCTCGGCGTGGACGTCGAGCACGACTTCGAGCCGATCTATGTGGTCAACGCCGACAAGCGGGCCCAGGTCAAGAAGCTCAAGGACCTGCTCAAGGACTCCGACGAGCTCTACCTCGCCACCGATGAGGACCGCGAGGGCGAGGCGATCGCCTGGCACCTCCAGGAGGTCCTCAAGCCGAAGATCCCCGTCAAGCGGATGGTCTTCCACGAGATCACCAAGGACGCGATCCGGGCCGCCGTCGCCAACCCGCGCCAGCTCAACCAGAAGCTGGTCGACGCCCAGGAGACCCGCCGCATCCTCGACCGCCTCTACGGCTACGAGGTCTCGCCGGTCCTGTGGAAGAAGGTCATGCCGCGCCTGTCGGCGGGCCGCGTCCAGTCCGTGGCCACCCGGCTCGTGGTCGAGCGGGAACGCGAGCGCATCGCGTTCCGGTCCGCCGAGTACTGGGACCTGACGGGCACCTTCGCGACCGGCCGCGCGGGCGATCCGTCCGACCCGTCCTCGCTGGTCGCCCGCCTCCAGGCCGTCGACGGCAGGCGCGTCGCCCAGGGCCGCGACTTCGACTCGCTCGGGCAGCTCAAGAGCGCGAACACCCTCCACCTCGACGAGGCGAACGCCCGCGCCCTCGCCGCCGCGCTGGAGAACACCCGGTTCGCGGTCCGCTCGGTCGAGTCCAAGCCGTACCGCCGCTCGCCGTACGCCCCGTTCCGTACGACGACCCTCCAGCAGGAGGCCTCGCGCAAGCTCGGCTTCGGCGCGAAGGCCACCATGCAGGTGGCCCAGAAGCTGTACGAGAACGGCTACATCACCTACATGCGTACCGACTCCACGACGCTGAGCGACACCGCGATCGCGGCCGCCCGCGCCCAGGTCACGCAGTTGTACGGCGCCGACTACCTGCCCCCGGCCCCGCGGACGTACGCCACGAAGGTCAAGAACGCGCAGGAGGCGCACGAGGCGATCCGCCCCTCGGGTGATCGTTTCCGCACCCCGGCGGAGACCGGTCTGACCGGCGACCAGTTCAAGCTCTACGAGCTGATCTGGAAGCGGACCGTCGCCTCCCAGATGAAGGACGCGACCGGTAACTCCGTCACCGTGAAGATCGGCGGCACCGCCTCCGACGGCCGGGACGCCGAGTTCAGCGCCTCCGGCAAGACCATCACCTTCCACGGCTTCCTCAAGGCCTACGTCGAGGGCGCCGACGACCCGAACGCCGAGCTGGACGACCGCGAGCGCCGGCTGCCCCAGGTCAACGAGGGCGACGCGCTGTCCGCCGAAGAGATCACGGTCGACGGGCACGCCACCAAGCCCCCGGCCCGCTACACCGAGGCCTCGCTGGTCAAGGAGCTGGAAGAGCGCGAGATCGGCCGCCCGTCGACGTACGCGTCGATCATCGGCACCATCCTCGACCGCGGCTACGTCTTCAAGAAGGGCACGGCCCTCGTGCCGTCCTTCCTGTCCTTCGCGGTGGTCAACCTCCTGGAGAAGCACTTCGGCCGGCTGGTCGACTACGACTTCACCGCCCGCATGGAGGACGACCTCGACCGCATCGCCGCCGGCCAGGCCCAGGCCGTGCCGTGGCTCAAGCGCTTCTACTTCGGCGAGGGCGGCGAGGACACCGCCCCCGGCGGCGCGGCCGACGCCGGCAACGGCGACGGGGACCACCTCGGCGGCCTCAAGGAGCTGGTGACCGACCTGGGCGCGATCGACGCGCGCGAGGTGTCGTCGTTCCCGGTGGGCAACGGCATCGTGCTCCGGGTCGGCCGCTACGGCCCGTACATCGAGCGCGGCGAGAAGGACTCCGAGGGCCACCAGCGCGCGGACGTCCCGGAGGACCTGGCCCCCGACGAACTCTCCGTCGAGCTCGCGGAGGAACTGCTCGCCAAGCCGAGCGGCGACTTCGAGCTGGGCGCCGACCCGGCGACGGGCCACCAGATCATCGCCCGCGACGGCCGCTACGGCCCCTACGTCACGGAGGTGCTCCCCGAGGGCACCCCGAAGACCGGCAAGAACGCGGTCAAGCCGCGCACGGCGTCGCTCTTCAAGACCATGTCCCTCGACACGGTCACACTGGCGGACGCGCTGAAGCTGATGTCGCTGCCGCGCGTCGTCGGCGCCGACGCCGAGGGCCAGGAGATCACCGCGCAGAACGGGCGCTACGGGCCGTACCTGAAGAAGGGCACCGACTCGCGTTCGCTCACCTCCGAGGACCAGCTCTTCACGATCACCCTCGAAGAGGCGCTGCAGATCTACTCCCAGCCCAAGCAGCGCGGCCGGGCCGCCGCCAAGCCGCCGCTGAAGGAGCTGGGCACCGACCCCGTCAGCGAGAAGCCGGTCGTGGTGAAGGACGGCCGCTTCGGTCCGTACGTCACCGACGGGGAGACCAACGCGACCCTGCGCTCCGACGACAGCGTCGAGACGATCACTCCCGAGCGCGGCTTCGAACTGCTCGCCGAGAAGCGGGCGAAGGGGCCCGCCAAGAAGACGGCGAAGAAGGCGCCCGCGAAGAAGACCACAACCGCCAAGAAGGCCGCGCCCGCGAAGAAGACGGCCGCCAAGAAGACCGCGGCGAAGAAGACGACGACGGCCGCGGCCGCCAAGAAGACGACCGCCGCGGCGAAGAAGGCCACGGCCGCCTCCCGGACGGCGACCGCGGAGGACTGAGCCCGGCACCGAGTCGTTGTGAACCGTCGGCCCACAACGGTCACATCAGTCACATCGGCTTCGCATTGCGAACGCCCCGGCATCAACTTGGTGTCGGGGCGCGCGTACGTGCGGACGGCCGCCGCGGGCTGTCGGTGGCTGCCGATAGGCTGAAAGCATGACGCGAGCCGAGCAGCCAACGGCCCCCCAGACAGACCCGGACGACGCGCTGGTAGCGGATTCCCGCGAGCGCGCCGTCCGCTCGCTGCTGCGCCGACCCGAGCTGAGGCGGTTGTGGAGCGCCCAGCTGGTGAGCGGAGTGGGCGACAGCCTGGCACTGCTCGTGCTGGTCGTACTGACACTCCAGGCGGCCGTCGCCGAGGCCTCGTTCGGCGGCGGCTACCGGGGCGTGGCGTTCGCGGTGGCGATCGTCTTCGGGGTACGCATTCTCGCCACCCTCCTCTTCGGCGCGGTCCTGCTGGGCCCGCTCACCACCCTGACCGCCACCGACGGCCCGCTCGACCGCCGCTGGACCATGGTCGGCGCCGACGGACTGCGCGCCGTCCTGCTGATCATCGCGCCCCTGTGGATCGACTGGACACCGCGCAACGCCCCGGCCCTGCTCCTGGTGACCGCCTTCGTCACCGGGATCGCCGAGCGCTTCTGGACCGTCTGCCGGGAGAGCGCGGCCCCCGCGCTGCTGCCCGCCCCGCCCCTGGAGGGCGCGACGGTACGACCGCTGCCCGACCACCTGGACGCCCTGCGCCGGCTGTCACTGCGCACCACCTTCCTGGCGGTCCCGCTCGCCGCCGCCACGCTCGTCGCCGCCTCGCTGGTCAACAACCTCCTGGGCACGGGCATCGCCTGGTTCGCCCAGCACCAGGCGGCCCTCGGCTCGTACGTTGCGGCGGGTCTGTTCGCCGGGTCGCTCTCCGTGCTGGTGTACCTGGAGGTGCCCGGCACCCGCACCCCGCGCGCGCGGTCCCCGTTGGAGGGCCTGCGCCGCCCCAAGACCGGCACCGGCACCGACACCGGCCGCACCGGCGCCATCCCGCTGCTGGTGCTGGCCTGCGCGGCCGTCGCCGGGGCGATCTCCGCGGCCGTCGCCGTCTCCGTGCTGCACGCCAAGGACCTGGGCGGCGGCCCGGTCCTGTACGGCCTGCTGGTGCTCGCCCTGACCGGTGGCGTCGCCGTCGGCATCCGCACCGCGCCCCAGCTGCTGCCGACGCTCTCACGCCGCCGACTGCTCTCGCTGGCCATCGCCTTCACCGGCGTCGCGCTGCTGGCCGCGGGTCTGATCCCTGACGTCACCACCGTGGTGCTGGTCGTCGCGCTGGCCGGGATCGGCGCGGGCGTCGCCGCCAACACCGGGCACACCCTGCTCGACCAGGAGACCGAGGACTTCCGGCGGGCGCGCACGACCGAGCACCTGCACGCGGTGGTCCGGGTCGCCATAGCGCTCGGCGCGCTGATCGCGCCTGTGGTGGCCGCGCTGATCGGGCCGCACCGGCTGGAGAACGGCAAGTTCGTCTTCGCGCACGGCGGCGCCGCGTTCACCCTGATGCTGGTCGGCGCGCTGCTGCTGCCGGTGGCCGCGCTCGTGCTGGCCAAGGTCGACGACCGCGCGGGCGTACCGCTGCGTCACGACCTGCGGGACGCGCTGCTCGGCGGCGACGACCCGGCCGAGGCGCCCACCGCCAACGGTTTCTTCATCGCCCTGGAGGGCGGCGACGGCGCCGGCAAGTCCACCCAGGCCGAGGCCCTCGCCGAGTGGATCCGCGCCAAGGGCCACGAGGTCGTCCTCACCCGCGAGCCGGGGGCCACCCCGGTCGGCAAGCGGCTGCGCTCGATCCTGCTCGACGTGTCGTCGGCCGGTCTGTCGCACCGCGCGGAGGCGCTGCTGTACGCCGCCGACCGCGCGGAGCACGTCGACACCGTCGTCCGGCCCGCCCTGGAGCGCGGCGCGATCGTCATCTCCGACCGGTACATCGACTCGTCCGTCGCCTACCAGGGCGCGGGCCGCGATCTGTCCCCGACCGAGGTGGCCCGCATCAACCGCTGGGCGACCGACGGACTCGTACCGCACCTCACCGTGCTGCTGGACGTACCGCCGGAGACCGCCCGCGAGCGGTTCACCGAGGCGCCCGACCGGCTGGAGTCGGAGCCCGCCGAGTTCCACGCGCGCGTGCGGGCCGGTTTCCTCACCCTGGCCGCCTCCGATCCCGGCCGCTACCTGGTGGTCGACGCCGGCCAGGAGGCCGAGGCCGTCACCACCGTCGTCCGGGCCCGCCTGGACACGGTGCTGCCGATGTCGGAGGCCGAGATCAAGGCCGCCGAGGAGGCCCGCAAGAAGGCCGAGGAAGAAGCCCGGCGCAAGGCCGAGGAGGAGGCCGCCCGCAAGGCCGAGGAGGAGCGCCTGGAGCGCGAGCGCCAGGAGCAGCTCGCCAAGCTGCGCGCGGAGGAGGAGGAGCGCAAGCGCCGCGAGCTGGAGGAGGCGCAGCGCCGCGAGGCCGAACGGCAGGCTGAGGAGGCCCGGCTGCGGGCCGAGGAAGCGCGCAAGCGTGCCGAGGAGGAGCAGGCCAGGCTGCTCGCCGAGGAGAAGGCCCGCGCGGAGGCCGAGGCCCGCCGCAAGGCCGAGGAGGAGCGGCGTCGCAAGCAGGCCGAGGAGGAGGCCCGGCTGCGCGCCGAGGCCGAGGAGCGGCGCCTGGAGAAGCAGCGCAAGGCCGAGGAGGCCCTCGTCAAGGCCGAGCAGGCGCGGCGCGCCGCGGCGGAGGCGGCGGCAGCGGCGGACGTGGCCGCGCACCAGTCGGCGGCCCCGCAGCCGAAGGCGCCCGGCGTCACCCCGGAGGCGACGACCATGCCGACGCCGGTGGTGAAGCCGGAGGGCCGGGACGACGAGACGAAGGTGCTGCGTCCGGTACGGGACGAGCCGGCGCCGGCGGCCCGGCAGCCCGAGTCCGAGTCCGAGGTCACGGCGAAGCTGCCGCAGCCGCCGGTGCCGGGCGAGACGCCCCGGGGAGCCGCCGACGAGACGACGGTGCTGCCGCCGGTGCCGCCGGGCGCGGCTGACGAGACGGCGGTGCTGCCGCCGGTGCGGTCCGGCGCGGCCGACGAGACCGCCGTACTGCCTCCGGTGCGCGACGACGCGTCGGCGGCCGCGGACGGTCCGGCGGACCGGATGCCGCGCGGCTTCTTCCGGGACGAGCGGACGGCCGGGAACCCCGACGGTTCCGAGGACCGCACGCGCGAGCTGCCGCAGATCGACGCCGACACCGGTGCCGACGCTGGGGCCCGGCGACGGCGTCCCCGGCCCGACTGGGCGGAGGAGACCCCGCTGGACGACCTGCCGTCGCTGGCGGACGAACTGCTGGGCTCGTACGAGGAGCAGGGGCCCGACGACGAGCGGGGCCGCCGAGGCCGCGGGCGACGCGGCTGAAACGCGAGCGGGAGCGGGCGCGTGCCACGCGGTCGTGAGGTGAACGTGCGGGGGCGGTGCCGGCCGGTGCCGCCCCCGTTGTCAGTGGGCGCCCGCACAATGGAAGCCGGATCGGGACGCGGGTGCCGGACCGGGACGTACGTACCGGCCATGCCGGGAGTGAGTGGGGAAAGGGCGGCGTGACCCATGACCGTATGGGACGACATCGTCGGGCAGGAGCGGGTGAGCGAGGTGCTCACCGCCGCCGCCCGGGACGCCGACGCCCTCGTCACCGCCGCGGCGGCCGACCAGCCGCTGCCGGAGTCGTCGAAGATGACCCACGCCTGGCTGTTCACGGGCCCGCCCGGCGCCGGCCGCAACCAGACGGCGCGGGCCTTCGCCGCCGCCCTGCAGTGCGTCAGCCCCGACCGCGCCCTCGGCGGCGCCCCCGGCTGCGGGTTCTGCGACGGCTGCCACACCGCGCTGGTCGGCACCCACGCGGATGTCACGACCGTCGCCGCCATCGGCACCGAGATCCTGGTCAAGGACATGCGCGACACGGTCCGCAAGTCCTACACGTCCCCGGCGACCGGCCGCTGGCAGATCATCCTGGTCGAGGACGCCGAGCGGCTGAACGAGAAGTCGGCCAACGCCGTCCTCAAGGCCGTCGAGGAGCCCGCCCCCCGCACGGTCTGGCTGCTCTGCGCGCCCTCGCTGGAGGACGTGCTGCCCACGATCCGCTCCCGCTGCCGCCACCTGAACCTGAGCACGCCCTCGGTCGAGGCGGTCGCCGACATGCTCGTGCGGCGCGAGGGCATCGACCCGGCGACCGCGGCGAACGCGGCCCGCGCCACCCAGGGGCACGTCGACCGGGCCCGCCGCCTGGCCACCGATCCCGCGGCCCGTGAGCGCCGCGCGGCCGTGCTGAAGCTGCCGTTGCGGCTGGACGAGGTCGGCGCGTGCCTGAAGGCCGCCCAGGAGCTGGTGGACGCGGCGGCCGGGGACGCCAAGCAGCTCGCCGAGGAGATGGACGGCAAGGAGACCGAGGAGCTGAAGGCAGCGCTCGGCGCGGCCCAGGGCGGTCGGCTGCCGCGCGGCACGGCGGGCGTGCTGAAGGACCTGGAGGACATGCAGAAACGCCGCCGGACCAGGACCCAGCGCGACAGCCTCGACGTCGCCCTCACCGACCTGACCGGCTTCTACCGGGACGTCCTCGCCCTCCAGCTCGGCTCAAGGGTCGCGATCGCCAACGCGGACGCCGAGGACGCCCTGGAGCGGCTGGCCCGGACCGGCTCGCCCGAGGCGACGCTGCGCCGGATCGAGGCGATCGCCGCCTGCCGGGACGCCCTGGACCGCAATGTGGCGCCGCTGCTGGCGGTGGAGGCGATGACGATGGCACTGAGAGCGGGCTGAACGCCGTACGGGCTTCGTGCCCGTCGTTGACCAGGGTCACCCGTACGAGCCACGCGTGGCACGCACTGCACGGAGGTCATCCCTCAGCGTTACGCTCGATTGATGCACATCAGGCGAATGCCCCGCCAGGACCGAAACCGGCCCCGGACCCACCACACCCGGATCGTGGCGGCCGCCCTGCTCTCGGCCGCCGCCCTGCTCGCCTCCGGGTGCTCCTCCCCGGGGAGTGCGGCGACGGCGGCGGCGTCGTCGGCGGCGACATCGGCCGGGGCCGCAGAGCTGGCCGCGCTGCCCCCTGCGACGCCGTCCGCGCTGGCGCCGTACTACGGCCAGAAGCTCAGCTGGCGCGACTGCGGTGTCCCCGGCTTCCAGTGCGCCACGATGAAGGCCCCGCTGGACTACGCGAGGCCCGGCGCGGGTGACGTCCGGCTGGCGGTGGCCCGGAAGAAGGCGACCGGCAAGGCGAGGCCGCTCGGTTCGCTGCTGGTCAACCCGGGCGGGCCGGGCGGCTCGGCGGTCGACTACCTCCAGCAGTACGCCGGCATCGGCTACCCCGCCGAGGTCCGGGCCCGCTACGACATGGTCGCGGTCGACCCGCGGGGAGTCGCCCGCAGTGAGCCCGTCCAGTGTCTGAACGGCGGACAGATGGACGCGTTCACCGAGACCGACATGACACCCGACGACCAGAAGGAGACGAACCAGCTGGTCGGGGCATACAAGAAGTTCGCGGAGGCCTGCGGGACGCATTCGGCGCAGCTGCTGCGGCACGTCTCCACCGTCGACTCGGCACGCGACATGGACATCCTGCGGGCGGTGCTGGGCGACCAGAAGCTGAACTACGTGGGGGCGTCGTACGGCACCTTCCTCGGCGCCACGTACGCGGGGCTGTTCCCGGACCGGGTGGGCCGGATGGTGCTGGACGGTGCGATGGACCCCTCGCTGACCGCGCGTCGGCTGAACCTGGAGCAGACGGCGGGGTTCGAGACGGCGTTCCAGTCCTTCGCGAAGGACTGCGCGAAGCGCACCGACTGCCCGCTCGGCGCCAAGGGCAGTACGCCGGCGCAGATCGCCGACACCATGAAGACGTTCTTCCAGAAGCTCGACGCGCATCCGGTCCCGACCGGCGACGCGGACGGCCGCAAGCTCACCGAGTCCCTCGCCACGACCGGTGTGATCGCGGCGATGTACGACCAGGCGGAGTGGGAACAACTGCGTGACGCGCTGCACGCGGCCATGAACGAGAACGACGGCGCGGGCCTGCTCGCGCTCTCCGACAGCTACTACGAGCGGGACTCCGACGGCCACTACTCGAACCTGATGTCTGCCAACGCGGCGGTGAACTGCCTGGACCTGCCGCCCGCCTTCACCACCCCCGAACAGGTCGAGAAGGCGCTGCCCGAGTTCGAGAAGGCCTCCCCGGTGTTCGGGCCGAACCTGGCGTGGGCCTCGCTGAACTGCGCGTACTGGCCGGTGAAGGCGACGGGGGAGCCGCACCGGATCGAGGCGAAGGGCGCCGCGCCGATCGTCGTGGTCGGCACCACCCGGGACCCGGCGACCCCCTACCCCTGGGCCCGGTCCCTGGCCCGCCAGCTGACCTCGGCCCACCTCCTCACTTACGTCGGCGACGGCCACACCGCGTACGGCCGGGGCAGCGCCTGCATCGACTCGGCGATCGACACCTATCTCCTCAAGGGCACCCCGCCGATGAAGGGAAAGCGCTGCTCATAGCGGCCACGGCCGGCCCCGGAGGCGCCCCCTCCGGGGCGTGTACGGAGCAGCCTCGGAAACTGTGTAGACTTACCGACGTCGCTGATCGCACCATAGTGCGGGCGACGCGCCGCTTTAGCTCAGATGGCCAGAGCAACGCACTCGTAATGCGTAGGTCTCGGGTTCGAATCCCGAAAGCGGCTCCTTTGAAGACCAGGTCATGTATTCCGTGGCCTGGTCTTTTTCATTTCCTTGGATTAATGCCGCTCACACCGCTACGGAGTCAGCCCCGCCTTCGCGCAGGCGGCCCGCAGTTGCGGTGTGCAGATCTGGGCGATGGTGTACACGCCGTCCTTGACGAGGGTCTGCTTGATGTTGGCGGTGGTCACGGCGACCGGGTTGAGAAGCACGGACGGGATGTGGCGGGTGGTGGGGCTGTCCGTCGTCGTCGTGGCGATGGTGTGCAGCTTCTCGCCGCGGCCCAGGGCGACGGCCATGGCCGCGGCCGCTTCGGCTTCGGCGCGGAAGGACTTGTACACCGTCATGGACTGCTCGCCGTCGACGATGCGCTGGACCGCGTCGAGGTCGGCGTCCTGGCCGGTGACCGGGGGAAGGCGCCGGACGTGGGCGGTCCTGAGCGCGGAGATGACGCCGGCGGCCATGGCGTCGTTGGCGGCCAGGACGCCGTCGATCCGGCCCGGGCCCAGGGCCGAGATGGCGGCGGACATGTTGGCGTTCGCGTTGTCCGTGCTCCAGCCCGAGGTGTCGTAGGAACGGCCGATCCTCACCTTGCCCCGCAGGACGGACAGTGCGCCCCTCTTGTACGACGCGGCGTTGGTGCTGGTCGGGTCGCCGTTCATCATGACGATGGTCCTGTCCTCGGTCGGGGCGGCCATCGCCTTCAGGAGAACCTGGCCCTGCAGCGTGCCGACCTGCACGCCGTCGAAGCTGACGTAGCCCGAGATCGGGCCG
This sequence comes from Streptomyces sp. NPDC007162, assembly GCF_040634175.1. Lineage (NCBI taxonomy): Bacteria > Bacillati > Actinomycetota > Actinomycetes > Kitasatosporales > Streptomycetaceae > Streptomyces > Streptomyces sp. NPDC007162. Next base: position 6,483 of record NZ_JBEYFC010000004.1, on the reverse strand, counting down.
TCGGCGAGCCTGTCGTAGGCGACGACGGGGACGCCCGCGTCGTGCGCCTCCTGGACGGTGGAGCGCAGCGCCCTGTTGTCGGCGGCGCCGAGGACGATGACCCTGGCCCCCTTGGTGATCATGGCGATCATCTGTTGCCGCTGGACCGTGGAGTCGTCGCCCGCGTTGGCATAGGTGACGTCGCAGCGCGGGCAGAGCTGTCTGACCCGTTGCTCGATCAGCGGCTTGTCGGAGTTCTCCCAGCGTGGCACCACCCGGCTCGGCAGCAGCAGGCCGACGGTGAAGCTGTCCGTGGTGGCTGTTCCGTCCCCGGTACAGGCGGCCGAAGGCATGGCCAGCACGCCTGCGACCAGCGCGCCGACGACGTACCGCGCGCGAGACGCCACGCGTTGCCTGCGACACGTCATGACCGGTCACCGTCCTCGGCGCCCGGGTCCGCGCCCACGGAAGCGGGTTCACGGCGCGGTACGGCTATCTCGCTGCACACCTGCTTGCCGCCGGCCATCGGCACGGTGCTGAAGGACTCCGACACCGCCTCGACGAGGAGCAGACCCCGGCCGCCGGTCGACTCCCAGTCCACGATCACGGGCCTGGCGGGCGCCCGGGGAGAGGAGTCGCTCACACAGACGCGCACCCGGCCACCGCGGAGCGTCAGTTCGAGACGGACCGGACCCTGGGTGTGCACCAGCGCGTTGGTGACGAGTTCCGACACCACCAGCAGCACCGGGTCGGTGGCTTCCTCGACCTTCCAGCGGCGCAGCGTGCGCGCGGTGAAGCGGCGGGCGTGCATGACGGCGTCGGGCAGCCGCCACACCGCCCAGCCCGAGCGGATCGGCCGGGTCTTCATGCCGTCGTAGCGCAGCAACAGCAGCGCCACGTCGTCCTCGCGACGACCGTGGTCGCCCAGCAGCTCGTCGGCCACCCGCCCGGGATCCGACGGATCGGTCGTGGCGAGGGTGGCGAGGGCGCGGCGCATGCCCTCGTCCAGGGACAGGTCGGCGGCCTCTACCAGCCCGTCGGTGACCAGGGCGAGCAGCATTCCGGGCGTCAGCGCCACCGCTGTCATCGGGAAGTCCGCGTCCATGGAAATGCCCAGCGGAAGGCCGCCCTCGACCTCGACCTCCTCGGTGCTGCCGTCGGGATGGCGCAGCAGCGGTGCGACGTGCCCGGCCCGGACGAACAGGACGTCGCCCTCGTCCATGTCCAGTTCGGCGTAGCAGCAGGTGGCGAACAGATCCGTCTCCATGCCGACGAGGAGGCGGTTGGCATGGGAGACGACCACGTCGGGCGGGTGGCCCTCCACCGCGTACGCCCTGACCGCGGTACGCATCTGTCCCATGATCGTCGCGGCTGCGGCGCTGTGGCCCTGCACGTCGCCGATGACCAGCGCCACCCGGTCCTCGGAGAGGGCGATCACGTCGTACCAGTCTCCGCCCACCTGCAGTCCCCGACGGGCGGGCAGGTAGCGGGCGACGGCGATCCCGCCGGGAAGCTCGGGCAGACGCCGCGGCAGGAGGCTGCGCTGCAGCATCGTCGCGAGTTCCTGTTCCGCGTCGTGGGCGTGGGCGCGGGTGAGGGCCTGGCCGGCCAGTGAGGCGGTGGCGGTGAGCAGTGAACGTTCCTCGGGGAGGAACCCGTGCGGCCGGTCCCAGCCGATCAGGCACACGCCGACGGCCCGGCCCTTGGCGGGCAGCGGCAGGACGGCAAGGCCTCCTGGGCCGATGCCGTCGAGTCCCGGTTCGAAGGCGGCGCCTGCCGGCCGCAGGTCCATACGTCCGTCTCGCAGAGCCGTCTGCAGGGTGGGCAGGGCATTGAGGGGTGCGTCGGGCCACTCCGAACGCCACTGGAGACGCCATGCCCGCGGCCAGGCGGCGGGCTGCGGCGGGTCGAGCAGGGTGACCTGGAGACGTTCGTCCTGCAGCTCGGCGAGTGCCACCCGGTCGGCGCCCAGGGGTTCGCGCAGGGCGGTGACGACCACCTGGCTGACGTCGCGCACGGTGGTGGCCTCGTCGAGTGCGGCGGTCAGCCACTGGATCCGGGAGACGTCGTCGGCCCCCCGGTGCAGGACCGAGGTCGCCGTCACCACACCCAGCACCCGCTCCGGCCTGCCGTCGGTACCCGCGGCCACCCGGCACCTCAGGCTCAGCCAGCGCATCTCACCGGTGGGATAGCGGACGCGGAAGTCCAGTTCGCGCCGGCCGAAGGTCCGGGTGGACGGCTCCAGCACCGCCATCAGGGCGGGCAGGTCTTCCGGCAGGGCGTGCGCGAGCAGGGAGTCCGCCTTGCCGTCGAAGTCGTCCGGCTGGATGCCGACCAGTTCGCGCAGCGTCTCGTCCGCGTCGATCACGCCGGTTTCCGGCACCAGGACGAAGGAGCCGACGCGCATGCGGCGCAGTGCGTACGTCAGGGGTGCCGACGGCGGCCCGCCCGCGGCCCCCGCCTCCAGTACACCGGCGACCGCGGTGGCGTAGCGCTCCAGGAAGCGCTGCTGCTCGGCTTCGAAACCGTTCTCGCCGGCGCTCACGACGACGAGGCAGCCGAGCCGTCCGTCCTCGGTGCCCAGGGGCAACGCACCGAGCGATGTCCGGTCCCGCGGCGGCGCGGGACAGCCCTCGGGACAGGAGGCGAGTGCCGCGGGGGTCAGCCACACGGGGTGGGAGGCGCGGTAGGCGCGGGCCGCGGGCGAGCCGCCGGACAGGGCCAGGCGCTCCGGCAGTCCGTACGCGGCGGGGGCGCATCCGGCCGTGTCCACCGACCGAAGGTCGTCGGATCCCGCCTCGGACACATAGAGCACGACCAGCGCCGCTCCGGCGAAGGCCAGGGCGCGGATGCCCACGGGGGTCCCCGGCGCCGGCGGTGTGCCGGTGGAGCCGGTGCCCGCGACGCCGGGCCCGGACGTACCCGGCTGCGAGAGCCCGGCCCGGGCGCTGCCGTGGTGAGGCATGTCCGCATCCACCTCCCGTCCGCGCCAGGGGTGTCGACCTGCTGCCACTGCGCACTCCCCCTCACCAGAATCGCATAGAGGGGCAAACAGGACAGATTGCCGTGGGGTCGGCCGCATGGCACCGCATTCGCAGTTCACTGTGGCCGGTGTCAGACTGGCGAGGCGGTGGTTTTGCCGCTTTCACCCGATAGGGGCGAGCGCGGGCCGAGACCTCGCCTCGCTCCACGGGCCACGCCGCTGCACCGCGGGCGCAGCCGCACGGCCTTGGGGAGGAGGGAGGCCTCGCGCATGCACGCCTGCGTCCGGGACACCGCCCTTGCCCTGGCCGCGGTCTCGACGGCCGTGACCCTCACCGCCTGCGGATCGGGTGCCGGGAACTCCGCCTCCGGGAGCACGCGGACGATCGGCCTGCTGCTGCCGGACTCCACCACCCCCCGCTGGGAGGCGCAGGACAGGCCCCTGCTGGAACAGAGGATCCGGCAGCTGTGCGGCGAGTGCAGGATCGAGCACGCCGACGCCAAGGGTGACGCGGCCATCCAGCAGGAACAGATGGACTCGTCGATCGCCCACGGGGTCGATGCCATCGTGCTGGCGGCCGTCGACGCCAGGGCCGTGGCCGCCTCGGTGGGAAGAGCGGCCGCCGCACACATCCCGGTCATCGCCTACGACCGCCTCGCCGAGGGCCCGATCGCGGGCTACATCTCCTTCGACGCCGAGGAGGTCGGCAGGCTGCAGGGCCAGGCGCTGCTGACGGCCATGGGTGCCCAGGCGCACGGCGGCCGGATCGTCATGATGAACGGCGACCCCGGCGACCCCAACGCGCTGTCGTTCAAGCAGGGCGCGCTGTCCGAACTCCGGGGGAAGGTGACGATCGCCAAGCAGTACGACACCCCGCAGTGGAGCACGGAGACGGCGGACCTGAACATGGCCGCAGCCATCTCCGACCTGGGCGCCGACAGCATCAACGGCGTCTACGCCGCCAACGACGGGCTCGCCGCCGGCAGTATCGCCGCCCTCAAGGCCGACAAGGTCAGCCCGTTGCCGCCGGTCACGGGGCAGGACGCCGAGCTCGCGGCCGTACGACGCATCGTCGGCGGCGACCAGTACATGACGGTCTACAAGCCCTTCGGGCCCGAGGCTGCCGCGGGCGGCGCCATGGCCGTGGCCGCCGCGCGGGGCCGGCCCCTCGACGAGGTGGCCACCGGGCGGGTGAAGACCCGCAGCGGCGCGGAAGTTCCGGCCGTGCTGCTCACCCCGGTGTCCGTGACCCTGGGCACCGTCAAGAACACCTTGGTGAAGGACGGCGTGTACACGCTCGGACAGATCTGCGCCCCGCCGCTCGCGCGCGACTGTCACAGGGCCGGACTCACCTGACAGGCGGGACCGGCCGCCCCGGGTCCCGGAAGGAGATGATTCTTTTGCTGCCCCCCTTGCTCGCCCTGCACGGCGTGTGCAGGCGCTTCGGAGTCGTCGAGGTCCTCCGGGACATCGAGCTGGAGATCCACGCCGGCGAGGTCCTCGCCCTGCTCGGCGACAACGGAGCCGGCAAGTCCACCTTGGTCAAGGTGATCTCCGGGGTCGCTCCCGCGGACAGGGGGAGCATCGAGTGGGAGGGCCGGCCCGTTCACATCAGGCGTCCACAGGAAGCCCGGGACCTCGGCATCGCCACCGTCTACCAGGACCTGGCGCTGTGCGGGAGCCTCGACGTCGTCGGCAACCTGTTCCTCGGACGGGAGATCCGCAGGTTCGGCTTCCTCGACGAGGTGGAGATGGAGCGCCGCACCACGCAGCTGCTGGAGCGCCTGACCCGGAGCGTCCCCGATCTGCGCGGTCCCCTGGTGTCACTGTCCAGCGGGCAGCGGCAGACCGTCGCCATCGCACGCTCGCTTCTCGGCGACCCGCGCGTCCTCCTTCTGGACGAACCGACCGCGGCGCTGGGGTTCGAGCAGACCACCGAGGTCCTCGACCTCGTCGACCGCCTCCGCGACCAAGGCCTGGGGATTCTGCTCATCAGCCACAACATGGGTGACGTGAAGGCCCTCGCGGACCGGGCCGCCGTGCTGCGGCTCGGCCGCAACAACGGCTTCTTCGACGTGAGCACCACCCCCCAGGAGCAGATCGTCTCCTCCATCACGGGCGCCACGGACAACGTGCCCCGCCGGCCGGCCCACCGAGAGACCGAGTGGTGAAAGGGATACGTGACATGCCGGACGAGACGCGGGCCGATCCCACGGCAGCCACCGCGAGAGCCCGTCAGCGCCATGCCGGGCGGGCCGTCAGCCGTGCCGTGGCGGGTTGGATCGCCGTCCGGCGGCGCAGGCTGAGCGCCGGTGAGCTGGGCTACCTGCCCGTCACCCTGGTCCTCGCCGCGGTCTGGATCATCTTCCAGAGCCTGGATTCCACCTTTCTCTCGCCCCGGAACCTGTCCAACCTCAGCGTGGACATCGTGGGCACGGGGTTCATCGCGGTCGGCATCGTCTTCGTGCTGCTGCTCGGTGAGCTCGACCTGTCGGTGGGCTCGGTCAGCGGGTTCGCCGCCGCGGTCTTCGCGGTGCTCAACGTCAGCAACGGCGTGCCGGAATGGCTCGCCCTGATCGCCGCCGTGCTCACGGGCACCGCCGCGGGAACCGTCCAGGGGTACTCCATCGCCAGGACCCGGGTGCCGGCCTTCGTGGTCACCCTCGCCGGGCTGCTGACGTGGAACGGCCTCATGCTCGCCATCCTCGGCACCAGCGGCACCATCAACCTCGACGAGGACGGGCTCATCGCTCACCTCACCGGCTACTACTTCACGAACGCCGGCGTCGGCTACGCGGTGGCGGCGCTCGCCACGGCTCTGGTCTTCCTCGCGTCCTACCTGGACAGGCGCCGCCGCAGGGCCGTCGGCATGCCGCACCGCCCGTTGCACACCATCGCGGTGCGCACAGGAGGGGTGGCGGTGATCGCGTTCGGCTCCGCCTATCTGCTGAACCAGTTCCAGGGCCTGCCGCTGGCTCTGCTGATCTTCCTGGTCACGGTGGCGGGACTCGACATCGTGCTCCGGCGCACGCACTACGGCCGGCAGGTCTACGCACTGGGGAGCAGTGTCGAGGCGTCCCGTCGCGCCAGCCTCAACGTGACCGCCGTACAGACGGCCGTGCTCGCGGTCTCCGGCACCCTGGCGGCGACCGGCGGTCTGTTCCTGGCCTCGCGCATCACGTCGGTGAGCCAGAACTCCGGTTCCGGTGTCCTGCTGCTCAACGCGATCGCCGCCGCCGTCATCGGCGGCACCAGCCTGTTCGGAGGACGCGGTACGACCTGGTCAGCGGTGCTCGGCATCCTGGTCATCCAGTCGATCGCCTCCGGTATGGCCCTCACCGACACGCCCACCGCCGTCCAGCTGGTGATCACGGGCGGGGTGCTCTTCGTCGCGGTGGTCCTCGACTCACTGTCCCGACACACGCAGCAGGCGCACGGGCGCGCCTGACACTTCCCCGGGCGGCGTGGGTGATGCCCGTGAGGCCCCGCCGGAGGCGGGAGTTGGTGGGCGGTTCGGCAGC
>NZ_JBEYFC010000003.1:0-57765 GCF_040634175.1 Streptomyces sp. NPDC007162 | reverse complement strand
GTTCGGCGTCGGTGGCGGAGAGGAGGAGCCGGGGGTCGCGGCGGCGGAGGCCGGCGAGGAGGTCGAGGGCTGTGCCGAGGAGCGCGGGGGAGGTGGTGGAGGGCTGCGGTACGGCGGGGAGGCGCTTGCGGGGAGGTGGCTTGTCCGTGGCGGGCTGCGTGCGCCGCGCGGACCTGTCGGAGGGCTCGGACGCGGCGGCTCGGTGCCCCGGCTTGTTGCAGGAGACCGTGCGGGTGACGATCCGACCGCCGGGGACCCGCTCCCGCTCGCGCCGCAGGTAGCCCTCGGCCTCCAGTTCCCGCAGGGCCGCGCCGATACGGTCTCTGCCCTCCGGGAAGCGCAGCGCCAGGCTCTTGATGTCGACCTGGGCGCCCTGGGGAAGCGACTGGATGTGCACCCCCAGGCCGATGGCCAACGCCGAGAGCGTGGGGTGCTGGGCGAGGTGGTTGCCGATCACCACGAAGCGGGAGGTGTGGCGGGCGTTGTCGTGCAGGAGACCGCCGGACCCCCGGTTCGGGTGCTTCTTGGCGGCAGTGCGGGACTCGGCGCACGAGGGCGCGCTAGGGTTTTCGGTATCCATCGGGAAGGTTGCTGCTTCCTGGGTGGTCAGGCCCTCGCACTGGGATTGCAGTCCCGGCGGGGGCCGAAGTTCTTCTGCGGTTGGTGCGCTGAGCGTAGGGCACGCAACCCTCCCCAAAGCCAGCCGAGTTGGGCATATTCACTCGCGGGAGTGACTCTGCGCGACGGGCGGGAGGGGTGGGGTTTGGTGGGAGTTCTTTCTCCCGTCGTTCTTGGGTGGTGACGTCCCGCACGTCCGAGGCCCGCGTTCCCGGGCTACGGCGCCGGCTCGGCCACGATCTGCCTCGCCGGGTGGAGATTTCCTCGTTCGCATCACTCAGCGTGGCCGCGCGTGCGTACCGTGAACAGTGAGGGAAGCGCTACGTACCGTGACTGTCCGGGGGTGTGCGGGATGAGCGGGGACGGCGAGGTGGCCGAGCCTGGGTGGGAGGTCGACCCTGACGACGACTGGGGGGTGGCGGTCATCGCGACGGTCGGGCGGCAGCTGAGGCTGCGGCGCGAGGCGGTGGGGATGCGTGCCGCCGAGTTCGCGGAGGCCGTCGGCTATGGGGAGGACGTGCTGAAGGCCGGTGGGCTGATCTCGGCGACCTGGGAGGACGTGAAGAGGGTCCGGTACCCGAAGAAGGTGCGGGAGCTGGCGAAGGCGGAGGGGCAGGCGGTCGAGATCGGGGTGTACGTCTGCAACAGCATCAGCGGGCTGTTGCAGACGGAAGAGCACACGCGTGCGCTGATCGAGGCTGCGCAACCGCCGTACTCGCCGGATGACGTGGAACGCATGGTGACCGCTCGCTTGGCTAGGCGGACGGTTTTTGAGCGCGACCCGGCCCCATCGATTCACTTCGTGCTGGAAGAGACCGTGCTGCGCCGACCGGTCGGAGGCAGAATGGTGCAGCAACGGCAACTCGAACACCTGCTGGAGGTGGGGCGGTTGCGGAACGTCACACTGCAGGTGATGCCGACGGCCACCGATGCCCATCCAGGGCTTGACGGCAGGATTGAGTTGCTGAAGTTCCCTGACGGAACGGCCGTGGGACGCGCCGAAGGCACGTTCAATGGGCGCCCGACCACTGATCCGAGACAGCTTCGTGTCATCGAGCTGCAATATGGCACGATCCGGGCGCAGGCGCTCTCACCTCGGGAGTCGTCGACCTTCATCGAACAACTGCTGGGGGAATCATGATCCGCAAGGCCTCCGCCGGGGACATTGCCGACCTGGCCTGGTTCAAGAGCAGCTACAGCGACGGCACCAACGGTGAGTCCTGCCTAGAAATAGCCCCCACCCCCACCAGCATCCACATCCGCGACTCCAAGTACCCGCACACACCCGCCGCCCCCGGCCCCCGGCTCGCCCTCGCCCCCTCCGCCTGGGCCGCCTTCGTGCCCTACGCGTCGGCGCACTGATCCGGTGCCGGGCCCCCGGCCGCACCCACGCGGCCAGGGGCTGGCGTCGCTCAGACGTTGACGCCGAAGTCCTGGGCGATGCCGACCAGGCCGGAGGCGTAACCCTGGCCGACCGCGCGGAACTTCCACTCCGCGCCGTTGCGGTACAGCTCGCCGAAGACCATGGCCGTCTCCGTCGCCGCGTCCTCGGAGAGGTCGTAGCGGGCGATCTCGGCGCCGCCCGCCTGGTTGACGATGCGGATGTAGGCGTTGCGGACCTGGCCGAAGTTCTGGCTGCGGTTCTCGGCGTCGTAGATGGAGACCGGGAAGACGATCTTGTCGATGTCGGCGGGCAGGGCCGCCAGGTTGACGTTGATCGCCTCGTCGTCGCCGGCGCCCTCGCCCGTGCGGTTGTCGCCGGTGTGGACGATCGAGTTGTCCGGGGTGTTCTTGTTGTTGAAGAACACGAAGTGGGCGTCGGAGTAGACCTTGCCCTGGCCGTTGACCGCGATGGCCGAGGCGTCGAGGTCGAAGTCCGTGCCGGTGGTGGTGCGGACGTCCCAGCCGAGGCCCACGGTGACGGCGGTCAGGCCCGGAGCCTCCTTGGTGAGCGAGACGTTGCCACCCTTGGAGAGGCTTACAGCCATGGTCGGGGGTCCTTTCCCTCGTATGCGTACGGCCGTGCGGCGTACGGGCTTGAAGCTACAGCTACCGGTATGAACGCCACGAGGGGTACCGAAGGTTCCAGCTTCCTTTACCTTCTTTGCCAACGGGTGATGAACTTATTCGCGTGACGTGTGCCGGTCAGCCGCGCGACCATAGGGGGTATGTCCGGTCCTTACGTCATCCGCGGCTCCGTCTCGCTCCCCGAGGCCGAGCTCAACTGGCGGTTCTCGCGGTCGTCCGGGCCGGGCGGCCAGCACGTCAACACCAGTGACTCGCAGGTGGAGCTCCGCTTCGACCTCGCCAACACCGAGGCGCTGCCGCCGGTGTGGAAGGAGCGGGCGCTGGCGAAGCTGGCGGGTCGGCTCGTGGACGGCGTCGTGACCGTGCGCGCCTCCGAGCACCGCTCCCAGTGGCGCAACCGCGAGACCGCCGCCGTCCGCCTGGCCGCGCTCCTCGCCGAGGCCACCGCACCCCCGCCCAAGCCCCGCAGGCCGACCCGCATCCCGCGCGGCATCAACGAACGCCGGCTGCGCGAAAAGAAGCAGCGTTCGGAGACCAAACGAGGGCGGACGGGCCGCGACTGGTAAGCCCGGTAAGCGCGGAAAACCCGACCGCGTGGTCTGTGTCGACGATCACAGGGGGTCGTTCCGGTTCCGCCGGGGTGCCCGTGTTCCGGTGGTCAATTCACGGAAGTCACCCATGGAAACCCATGGAAACCCATGGAAGACGCGTTCTGCGGTCGGCCGGGGGGAAATTCCGGAAAACAGACCGCGTGGTTTCATCCCAACTGGCGGTACCGGCCCCGGAAATACATCAGTGGCCCGCCTTCCGCGCCCGGGAGTTCGGCGCTGAGGACGCGGCCGATGACGAGGGTGTGGTCGCCGGCGACGACCCGTTGTTCGGTGCGGCACTCCAGGGTCGCCAGCGCGCCGCCGACCAGCGGGGCGCCGGTGACCTCGCCGCGGACGTACGGGAGGTCCTCGAAGAGCAGCCGGTCGCTGATGCGGCCCTTCATCGCGAAGCGGCCGGCGATGTGCCGCTGGCTCTCGGTGAGCACCGAGACCGCCCACAGCGGCTGCTCGTCGAGGACGTCGTCCATACGGGCCCCGGTCCGCAGGCTGACCAGCACCAACGGTGGATCCAGCGACACCGAGAGGAACGCGGTCGCCGTCATGCCGACGTCCTCGCCGACCGGTGCCATCGGGTCGTCCGGGTCCAGCGGCGGCTCCTGCGCGGTCACCAGGACCACACCGGCGGCCAGCCGGGACATCGCGGCCTTGAACGCTTCGTTGCTCACCCCCACAGCATGCCCGGTGGCTTCTGCGGCGGCGGGAGAGGGAGTCTTCAGCACGCCGGAAACGCTAATGTCGGTCCCCGCGCCACCGCATCGGCCATCGGCCCGAGCCGGGTCCTAGGACCAAGGGCCGACAAAGGCTGTGTTCGGTAAACACACAGGGAAAACGCAGAAACTCCACGCAATTGCTCACGTTCTCCTGTGACTTGAGTCACAAGGGCCATTAATTGTTGACCCTGTGTACCGAGTGGGCAGCGCGCTGTGATTCAGTGGCGGGGAAAAGTAGCGCCGAAGCAGACCCTTGATTCGCTGCGAGGTCTCGGGGGGAGGGCGAGCATGGAGACCGAGTCGGAACCTTACGTCCGTCTTGCGTCCCTGCGACAGCTGCACCAGGTCATGGCCGACATGAACACGGCCCGCAGCCTGGCGGACACACTGCAGACCGTCGCCGACGGCGTCATCACCGCTCTCGGTTACGAGATGGCGTGCGTCAACCTCGTACGCCCCGACGGCGACCTCGTGGTCGCCGCCTTCTCCGGCAACTCCGCCGCCGAGGCCCTGATCACCGGCCGGGTCGGCTCCCGCGACTCCTGGGACCGGCGGCTCGGGATGGGCGAGAAGTGGGGCGACCTCGTCTTCATACCGCACACCGAGGGCTGGGTCCTCGACGACGACGACGTCCCGCAGTGGTACACCGACGGCCCCGCCCCCCGCTTCGAGGACGAGTGGCACCCGTCGGACCGGCTCTTCGCCCCGATGTACACGCCCGGCATATCGGGCAGCTCCTGCGGCGAACTGCTCGGCGTGATCTCCGTGGACCGCCCGCGCAACGGCCGTCACCCCGGCGCCTGGGGCCGCGAGGCCCTCCAGATGTACGCCTTCCAGGCCGCGATAGCGATCAGCAACGCGCGTCTGCGCGCCAACATGCAGCGGGCCCTGGTCAGGCTGGAGCGTGAGCAGCAGGCCCTGCGCGCCAGCGAGGAGTCCTTCCGGCAGGCCTTCGAGTACGCCCCCTCCGGCATGGCGATAGCCGAGATGGGCGGCGACCAGCACGGCCGGATACTGCGCTCCAACGACGCCCTGTGCCGCCTCCTGGGCCGCCCGGCCTCCGCGATGCGCCGCTACTCCTTCTCCGACCTGGTCCACCCCGAGGACATCGGCACCCTGCTGCGCACCTCGGCGGAGGGCGGCCGCGCGGAACTCCGCCTGGGCCGCCGCGACGGCACGTACGTGTGGGTGTCCCTGCGCAACAGCGTGGTCGCCGACGCGGCCGACGGCCCCCGCTTCCTGCTCACCCACGTCGAGGACATAGAGGAACGCAAGCGCCGCGAGCTCCAGCTCGCCCACCGCGCCTCCCACGACGCCCTCACCGGCCTGCCGAACTCCGCCGAGCTGCGCTCCCGCCTCACCTCCCGGCTCTGCCGCCGGGCCGGTGATCCGGAGTCCCTGGACGCGGCCTACGGCCACCCCGCCTATGACGTCAACGGCCACGGCTTCGACTTCGCCGGCTCGGCGTCGGGCGGCTCGTCGTCGTACGACGGTTTCGACCACCACGTGCACACCGTCGCCCCCGACGAGAGCCGCGACGACGGTGCCAAGGGGCTCGCGGTGCTCTTCTGCGACCTCGACGGCTTCAAGTCGATCAACGACCGGTTCGGGCACAACGCGGGTGACGCGGTCCTCATCGAGGTCGCCCGGCGCCTCAGCAGGGGCGTCCGCGACGGCGACACCGTGGCCCGGCTCGGCGGCGACGAGTTCGTGATCCTCGCCGACGGGCTGGGGCAGGCCGACGCCCAGGACCTCGCCGTACGCCTGCGCAACGAGATCATCCAGCCGATCCGCGCCGAGGGCCGGGCGGTCCGGGTGGGCGCCAGCTTCGGCATCGGGTGGGCGCACTGCGGCATGACGGCGGACGAAGTCCTGAAATCCGCGGACGAGCGGATGTACGTAGAGAAACGATCTCGTCCCAAAGCGCACCGGCGTGCCGGATGATGCGCAGGTCAGCTCGCTGATGCGGTCCGAGTCACCCGTTTGGCTCAGTCAGACCGGGTAGGCTCGACATTCAATACCTGTACCGCATCCGCCCGCACCTGTTGAGGAGTACCAAGGGATGACGCCCGGCGACAACGGCGCGAGCACGCCCGAGGACGACGACCCGTTCGGCTACCTCTACGCCGACGGCCAGGCCCGAGGGGCCCAGCCGCCGTCCGGCTCCGGTGGTTACGGCTACCCGAACGCCGTCAGCAGAGTGCGTTCGGTCGGCGAGCGCACGTACGGCGGGCAGCAGCAGGCGCCGCAGTACGGCGGCCAGACCATTCCGCAGCAGCCGGGGGCGGGGTACGGCCAGCAGCCCACCGCCGCCTACCAGGCCCCGGAGACCTTCCCGGGCGGCGCCCCGACCACCCGCCAGGCCCCGCCCGCCCCGGGCCGCGGCCGGGGCCCGAACACCAAGGGCCTCCTCATCGGCGCGATCGCGGTCGTGGCCGCGGTGGTCATAGGCATCAGCGTCGCGATGATGAACGGCAACGGCAACGACAACAAGGCGAACAGCGGCGCCTCCACCTCCCCGACCCAGAGCGAGAGCGCGTCCCCGTCCCCGTCGAGCTCCAGCTCGGTGTCGGCGTCGGGTGACATCGACCCGGTCGACGCCAAGGCCTTCCGGCTGGACGGCGGCGCCAGCCTGGCCTCGGACGTCAAGGGCGCGAGGGCCGACGGCGGCATCTACGTCACGAACCTCAACCAGACGGGCGCCGGCGTCACCTGGACGGTCAACGGCATTCCGGCGGACGGCCTGTACACCGTGTTCGCACACTACAGCGCGGTCACGGACAGCACGATGACGCTGAAGATCAACGGCAAGGAATTCGGCAGCAAGTTCCCCCTGGACAACTACACGCACCAGAGCGACCCGGCCAAGGCCTGGACGACCAGCTACACCTATCCCACCCTCACCAAGGGCACCAACACGATCTCGCTGTCCTGCGAGAGCGGGGACAGCTGCAACGTCCTGCTGGACCAGCTGTGGGTGAAGCAGGGCAAGCACACGAACAAGGGTTAAGGGGTCGTCGCCCCGTCGGTCACCGTGACCTGGCCCAGCAGTTTCTCGTAGGCCGTGCGGTCGAACTCGCCTGCTGTCGGGGCCCGGACCGTCGCCGCGGACAGGGCCACCGCTCGGGTCAGGCGGGCCGGCCAGGGGAGTTGTTCCACCTGGGCCGACAGCAGGGCGGCGACCGTCGCGTCGCCCGCGCCCGTCGGGTTGCCGTGTTCCCGGGTGGGCGGGAGCGCGTGCCAGCAGCCCTCCGGGGTGAGGGCGAGGAGGCCCTGGGGGCCCAGGGAGGCGACCACCGTGCGGGCGCCGCGGCGGCGGGCGTCCTGGGCGGCGCGGGACGGGTCGTGGGAGCCGGTGAGTTCGGCCAGTTCCTCGGCGTTCGGCTTGACCAGGTCGGGCCGGGCGGCCACCCCGCGACGCAGGGGTTCGCCGCTGGCGTCGAGGAGGACGGGGACACCGGCGGACCGGGCGGTTCTTATCAGCATGGCGTACGCCCCCACCGGCACCCCCGGCGGCAGACTCCCGCACAGCGCCACCGCCGAGGCACCGGGCAGCAGTTCCTCGTAGTGGTCGAGGAAGGCGCCCCACTCGGCGGGCGCTATCTGCGGACCCGGCTCGTTCAACTGGGTCGTGTCACCCGTCAGTTCGTCCACGACGGCGATCGTCCGGCGGGTCGCCCCGGCCACCGGCAGCAACGCCTCCCGTACGCCCGCCGTCCCCGCGAGCCGCTCCCGTACCGCCGCCCCGGTGGCCCCGCCCGCGAACCCGGTCACCGTCGTCTCGTGCCCGAGCGCGGCCAGCACCCGGGCCACGTTCACCCCTTTGCCACCCGGCCGTTCGGCCACGTCGGAGACGCGGTGCGAGGTGTGCGGGCGCAGTGCGCCGACCCGGTAGGTGATGTCGAGAGCGGTGTTGAGCGTGACGGTGAGGATCACCGGGAGACCTCCCCCGCAGGCGCGGCCGTGGCGTTCGATCGAGAGGCTCGATCATGCCAAAGGGACGGTGACCGGGCCCAGGTGCCGTCGCGGCGCCCCGCCTGCTTCTCCACCCTGGTTTCCACCCATGGGTCCAGGCGTCGCGGGCCCTGTGACAGCAGGCTTGGGGGCATGACAACGACCGAGTGGATCACCGACATCGCTCTCATCCTCGTCGTCTTCCGGCAGCTGCGGGAAGGCCGGCTGGACCTCAAGTCCTTCCTGATCCCCCTGGGGATCGTGGCCTACGTGGCCCACACGTACCTGGACTCCGTTCCCACCGAGGGCAACGACCTGGTGCTGGTCGGAGCTCTCATGGGCGCGGGCGCCGTACTCGGCGTCGCCGGTGGCGTCTACACCAGGGTCAGGACCGCGGGCGAGCACATACTCATCAAGGCGGGCGCGGTCTCCGCGATCCTGTGGGTGCTCGGCATGGGTGCCCGGATGGGTTTCCAGCTGTGGACCGAGCACGGCGGCGCCGACGACGTCGCCCGGTTCAGCCTCGCCCACCACATCACCAGCGACCAGGCATGGGTGGCGGCCTTCGTCCTGATGGCGCTCACCGAGGTCATCACCCGGCTGGCCACGATCTTCGTCCGTAGCCGGATGCTGACCGCCGGGCAGCCCGCCCCCGCCTCGGACCGTGTCGCGGTCCGACCGTGAGTTATGGTCTGGCCGTGCCCACCGCCGAGAGCGCCTCCTCCCCCGGACAGGTCCAGCCCCCGTCGGCCGCGCCCCGGCCGATCCCGGGCCGGGACCCCCGGGTGCAGTGGGCCCTGACCGTGGCGGTCATCGTCAGCGGGGCCCTGACGATCCAGCCGATGGGCGGCAGCGGGCGGGGGCTGGTGGTCGCGGTCCTGTTCGTACTGAACAGTGCGGCGCTGCTGGCCCGGGGCCTGCCCCTGGGCAAGGTCCCACCGCGTGTCGCCGTCGTCTGGCTGTCGCTGGGCGTCCTCGCGGCGGCCGCGCTGATCGGCGTCAGCCGCAGCGGAACGGGTTACCTCTTCGCCTTCTTCTTCTCCGGTCACATCGGATACCGGCTGCCGACCAGACCGGCCCTCGTCCTGGCGCTGGCCTGTGGCCTGCTCTGCGGTGGCGTCCTGTACTTCCATGTCGGACCCGGTCACCACCTGCTGCCCTGGGCCGTCGGCCTCACCACCGCCGCACCGGTCCTGATCGGGATACTCAACCGCGTCCAGCACCAGGCCGTGGCCGCCGCGCTGTCGGCGGCCGAGAGTGCGGAGCGCGCCGCCCGGGCCGAGGCGCAGGCAGCCGTGCTCGCCGAACGCGGCCGGATCGCCCGGGACGTGCACGACGTCCTGGCGCACTCGCTGGCCGGGATCAACATGCAGCTGGAACTGGCCGACGCGCTGCTCGACACCGGCGATCTGGAGAAGGTCAGGGCGGTCAATGACAAGGCCCACAGCCTCGTCAAGGAGAGCCTGAAGCAGGCGCAGTGGACCGTCCACGCGCTCCGCGAGGACGCGCTGCCGCTGGTGGAGACCCTCACCGCGATGCTCGAGTCGTCCGGCCACCGCGACGCCCTGACCGTCTGCGGCACCCCCGTCGAGGTACCGGCCCGGGTGACCCAGAATCTGCTGCGGATCGCCCAGGAATCCCTGACCAACGCCGCGCGGCACGCCCCGGGCGGTGCGGTGCGGGTGGAGCTGGTCTTCGCGGCCTCCTCGACGGCGCTGACGATCCGCAACCGGCAGGCCACCCGTGCGGTGAACGCGGGAGCGGGCAGCGGAATGGGACTGATCGGAATGCGCGAACGCGTCGCCCTGCTGGGCGGCACCCTCACCGCCGGCCCGGTCACCGAGGGACCGGACCAGGGCGGCTGGCAAGTGGAGGCAGTGATCCCGCGATGAGTGAACCCACAGAGAGCTCCCGCCCGTTGCGCGTGGTCGTCGCCGACGACCAGGCGGCCGTCCGCGAACCGCTCGCCGCGGTGCTGGGCCTGGCCGAGGACATCGACGTCGTCGCGGCGGCCGCGGACGGCAACGGCGTACTGGACGCGGCCGCCGCCGGTCCGGTGGACGTCGTGCTGATGGACCTGCGCATGCCCGTGCTCGACGGAATCGAGACCACCCGCAGGCTGAGCGACGAACACCCCGAGGTGGCCGTCGTCGTGCTCACCACGTTCGCCGACGACGACTCGATCCTGGCGGCCCTCAGCGCGGGCGCCCGCGGCTATCTGACGAAGAACGCCGGACGCCAGGACATCGTCCGCGCGATCCGCGCCGCCGCCGCGGGGCAGTCCGTCCTGGACCGCGAGGTCCAGGATCGGCTGCTGGCCACCGTCCGCGCCAGACCGACGGCGTCCGGACCGCAGCTGCCCGCGGACCTCACGCCCCGCGAACGCGAGGTACTCACCCTGATCGGCCAGGGCCTGCCCAACCGCGCGATCGCCGAGAAGCTCTTCGTGAGCGAGGCGACCGTCAAGACGCACATCAACAACCTCTTCGCCAAGGCCGGCATCCGGGACCGGGCCGACGCCGTGCGTCGCGCCATCGCGGCCGGCCTGGCCTGACCTCTCGGCCCCGCGATCAGGGAAGGTCGGGTACGACCACCCACTCGCCCTTCCTCATCACGCCCTTCAGCGTGAACTCGCCGTCCAGGACGAGGAGATCGGCGTCCTTGCCGGGTTCCAGGGAGCCGACGCGGTCGTAGAGGCCGAGCAGGCGGGCCGGGTTGGCGGACAGCGCGGCGACGGCATGCTCGATGGGCAGCCCGTCGACGGTCACCGCCCGCCGCAGCGCGCGGTCCAGCGTCAGGGTCGAGCCCGCGATCGAACCGCCCTCCACCAGCCGGGCCACCCCGTCCGTGACCTCGACCTCCAACGGGCCCAGCAGATAGCGGCCGTCGCCGCCGCCCGCCGCGTCCATGGCGTCCGTGATGAACGCGACCCGGTCCGGCCCCGCGTGGTGGAACGCCAACTGGAGCGAGGCGGGGTGCAGATGAGTACCGTCGTTGATCAGCTCGACCGTCACCCGCTCGTCCTCCAGGAGCGCGGCGATCGGGCCCGGGGTGCGATGGCCCAGCTGCGGCATCGCGTTGAAGAGGTGGGTGGCGACGGTGGCGCCCGCGTCGATCGCCTCCACCGTCTGCTCGTACGTCGCGTCCGTGTGGCCGACGGCCGCGAGCACGCCGAGCTCGGTGAGGAGCCGTACCGACTCGATGCCACCGGGGAGTTCGGTGGCCAGCGTGACCATCCTCGCCTGCCCGCGCGCCGCGTCGACCAGCTTGCGGACCTCCGCCGGGTCCGGGTCGCGCAGCAGCCCCTCGGAGTGGGCGCCCTTGCGGCACGGGGAGATGAACGGGCCCTCGAAGTGGATGCCGGCGATGTCGCCCTGCTCGGCGAGCTCGGAGAGGAGGGCGGCCTGGCGGGCGAGGACGTCCATGTCGTCGGTGACGGTGGAGACGACCAGGGTGGTGGTGCCGTGCAGGCGGTGGGTGTGGACGCCGGTGAGGACCTGTTCGGCGGTGCCCGAGCTGAAGGAGGCTCCGCCGCCGCCGTGGTTGTGGAGGTCCACGAAGCCGGGGAGCAGGTAGTGGCCGGTGAGGTCGATGCGCTGGGCGTTCGGTGAGGGGTCGGCGGTGATTTTCGTGCCGTCGACGTTCACTTGGCCCTTGTCGACCACTCCGGTGGGGAGGACTGTGCGGGCACCGGAGAGGACCAGGCCGTTCGACCCCGGCTGCGGGTGCGTGGGGGCTGGTCGCGCCCCCGCGGCGGTAGCCGCAGATTCAACCACGCCCCGCGCCCCTGAGGGGGCGCTTTCCTCACGCTCGTTTGCAGCCATCAGGGGGTTACCTCCGCAGTCGTCGTGGTCAACAGGTCCTGGGCCAACAGCCCCGCGCCCAAACAACCGGCCGTGTCTCCCAGTTCGGCCGGGACGATGGGAGGCAGTTTCTGGAAGGTCACCCTGGCCTGTACCGCCTCCCGCAGCGGGTCGAAGAGCACGTCTCCCGCCTCCGCCAGGCCGCCGCCGACGATCAGGACGCGGGGGTCCAGCAGGGTCAGGGCGGTGACCAGGCCGTCGGCCAGGGCGCCCACCGCCTCCCCCCACACCCGTACGGCGTTCGGGTCGCCGGACGCGACGGCCTTCGCGCAGTCCGCGGCGTCCGCCTCCGGGTCGCCGCAGGCCTTCGCCCACGCCTCGCTCACCGCCGCCGCCGACGCGTACCGCTCCAGACAGCCGCGCTGTCCGCACGGACAAGGGGTGCCCTGCGGCCGTACGACCACGTGGCCGATCTCGCCGGCGAAGCCGTGCGCGCCCGACTCCACCCGGCCGTCCAGGCCGAAGCCGCCCGCGATGCCGGTGCCGAGCGCCACGAAGAAGAAGCGGTCGGCTCCCCGGCCCGCGCCGAGCCTGCCCTCGGCGAGCCCGCCGGTGCGGACGTCGTGGCCGAGGGCGACCGGGACGCCGAGGCGGTCGGAGAGGAGGGCACGCAGCGGGACGTCGCGCCAGCCGAGGTTGGCCGCGTAGACCGCGACGCCCGCCCGCTCGTCGACGATTCCCGGCACCGCGAGGCCGGCCGCCGAGGCCGGCTCGCCCAGCTGCTGTGCGCCGTGGGCCCGCAGGTCGGCGGCGAAGTCGAGGATGGCGGCGACCACGGCGTCGGGGCCGCGGTCGCGGCCGGTCGCCCGGCGGTCCTGGTGGAGCAGCTCGCCGTCCGGGCCGACCAGCGCGGCCTTCATTCCGGTGCCGCCCACGTCCAGGGCGATGACATGTCTCACGAGGACAGTGTGGCCCGTCGACCCGCAAGAGGTCTAGTCCACTTACGTGGTGTAGACCTTATGGGTCCACATATTGAACGGCGAGACAGTTAGATCGAGGTAGTACAGGTGCGGCGGCGTAAGGCAGGAATGACCGCGGTGGTGTCCGCTCTGGGCATGACGGCGGTCCTCGGTGGCTGTGGGACGACCGGATCCTCGGACGTCACCCTCAGACTCGTCGCCGCGGACTACGGGGACTCCGCCGCCAACAGCTCCCAGAAGTACTGGGACAAGCTGGCCGCCGCGTACGAGGCCGAGCACTCCGGCGTGAAGATCGACGTCACCGTCTACTCGTGGAACGACGTCGACCGCAAGGTCAAGGACATGGTCGCCGCCGACAAGGCCCCCGACCTGGCCCAGATCGGCGCGTACGCCGACTACGCGGCCGCAGGGAAGCTCTACGAGGCCGGCGACCTGCTCTCCATCCCGGTGCAGGCCGACTTCCCGTCCCAGCTCGCCGAGGCGGGCCAGTGGAACCACGCGCAGTACGGCATCCCCTTCGCCGCGTCCACGCGCGTCCTCTTCTACAACAAGACGCTCTTCTCCGACGCCGGCCTCACCCCGCCCACCACCTGGACGCAACTGGCGGCCGACGCCGAGGCGCTCAAGGCACGCGGCGTGAAGTACCCGTACGCGCTGCCGCTCGGCCCCGAGGAGGCGCAGGCGGAGACGATGCAGTGGCTGCTCAGCGGGGGCAGCGGCTACACCGACGACACCGGCACGTACACGATCGACTCCTCGCAGAACATCGACACCCTCACCTGGCTCAAGGACGAACTGGTCGGCAAGGGGCTGACCGGCCCGACCGCCCCCGGCAGGCTGAACCGCGCGACCGCGTTCGCCGCGTTCGCGAACGGCCAGGTCGGCATGGTCAACGGGCACCCCACCCTGATCAAGCAGGCCGAGAAGAAGGGCGTGAAGTTCGGCATGGTCGCCATGCCGGCCCGCTCCGGCCAGACCACCCCCACCGCCTCCATGGGCGTCACCGACTGGATGGCGGCGTTCAGGCAGAACGGCCACGCCAAGCAGGTCGGCGACTTCCTGAACTACGTCTACAGCGAGAAGAACGTCCTCGACTTCTCCCGCGAGTACGGTCTGCTGCCCGTGACCACGTCCGCGTCCCAGACGATGACCGACTCCGGCCAGGCCCAGGACAAGCAGCTGCGCCCCTTCCTCGAACAGCTGCCGACCTCCGAGCTGTACCCGGCGGGCAAGACGTCCTGGGCGGCCGTCAGCGCCGACATCAAGAAGCAGATCGGTGCGGCGGTCAGCCCGTCCGGCAACCCGACCAGCGTGCTCACGCAGATCCAGGCCGAGGCGGCCCTCGCGGACAGCCGTACGGCGGCCGCGACCGGCTGAGCGCGTACGGTTCTCGGCATGGACCGGCAAGAACTGGGCGCACGCGAGCTGACGATCCTCGCCCTGGAACGCCGGGGCTTCCCGAGCCCCGGCGCGAAGGAACGGGCGATACGGGAGGAGCTGGACCTGGCGCCGGTGCGCTACTACCAGCTCCTCAACGCCCTCCTCGACGACGAGCGGGCACTGGCCCACGACCCGGTGACGGTCAACCGGCTGCGCAGAGTGCGGGAGGCGCGACGGGGGGAGCGCTGACCGTCGTAGCGGATCTTCGGGACGCTTGAAACGAGGGTGCTCGGATACTGTCAGCCGTATGGGCAACCACAGCACGGACCCCCACGCCACGGAACCCCTCCCGACGCCGCGCACGCCCGCCGGTCGCGAAGGACTCGAAGCACTGCTCGCGCAGCCCCGCACCGCCCTCGTCGGGCTCGACTTCGACGGGACGCTCGCGCCGATCGTCGCCGACCCGGAGCAGGCGCGGGCCCACCCGGACGCCGCGGCGGCCCTCTCGGCCCTCGCGCCGAAGGTGGCCGCCGTCGCCGTCATCACCGGCCGCCCGGCCGAGGTCGCCGTCCGCCACGGCGGCTTCGCCGCGGTCCCCGGCCTGGAACACCTGGTCGTCCTCGGCCACTATGGCGCCGAACGCTGGGACGCGGCCACCGGCGAGCTCACCGCCCCGCCCCCGCACCCCGGCATCGCGGCCGTCCGCGCCGAACTCCCCGCCCTCCTCGACCGCGTCGGCGCCGCGCACGGCACCTGGGTCGAGGAGAAGGGGTTCGCGGTGGCCGTCCACACCCGCCGGGCCGACGACCCCCAGGCCACCTTCGAAGCCCTCCGCGCCCCCCTCACCGACCTGGCCACCCGGCACGCCCTGATCGTCGAACCGGGCCGCCTGGTCCTGGAACTCCGCCCCCCGGGCATGGACAAGGGGGTGGCGCTCCGCGAGTTCGCGAAGGAGATCGGCGCGGGCGCGGTCCTCTACGCGGGCGACGACCTGGGCGACATCCCGGCCTTCGCCGCGGTGCAGAAACTCCGCGAGGAGGGCGTCCCGGGCCTCCTGGTGTGCAGCGGCAGCGAGGAGGTCACCGACCTGGCCGACCGAGCCGACCTGGTGGTGAACGGCCCGGAGGGAGTAGTACGGCTACTGAACAACTTGGCTCAGGTGAGCGCCCCATAAGGGGCGCTGGGGGCACCCCCGGCCGAAGGCTGGGGGAGGAACTGCGCGACAAGCCCCCACAGCCCGCACTCGACGAACTACCCGCCCAACGCCCCCAACTGCTCGAGGAACCAAGCCGCAGGAGGCAACGCGGTCGCCGCGGCAGCCAACCGCTTGCACCGCTCCGCCCGCTCCCCCACCGGCATGGCCAGCGCCCGCGCCAACGCGTCCGCCGTCCCCCCGATGTCGTAGGGATTCACCCCCACCGCGTCCTCGCCCAGCTCCTCGTACGCCCCCGCCTCCCGCGAGAGCACCAGCGCGCACCCCTCGTCCGACACCACCGGGATCTCCTTCGCGACCAGGTTCATGCCGTCCCGGATGGGGTTCACCAGGGCCACGTCGGCCAGCCGGTACGCCGCCAGCGACCGCGCGAAGTCGTCCTTGACGTGCAGCACCACCGGCGTCCAGCCCGCCGTCCCGTACGCGGAGTTGATCTCGTCCGCGACCCGCTGCACCTCGGCCGTGTAGTCCCGGTAGACGGCGAGGTCCTGCCGCGAGGGGTAGGCGAACGCGACGTGCACCACCCGCTCCCGCCACTCGGGACGGTCGTCGAGCAGCTGCCGGTAGGCGAGCAGCCCGCGCACGATGTTCTTCGACAGCTCGGTCCGGTCGACCCGGACGATCGTCCTGCGGCCCTCCCCGATCTCCTCCCGGAGGGCCGCCATCCGCTCGTCCACGTCCCGCTCGTGCGCGCGCTTGCGCAGGAAGTCCGCGTCGGCGCCCAGCCCGTGCACCCCGATCCGGGTGTCCGACGAGGAGGGGATCCCCGGGCCCAGCACCGTGTGACAGCAGGCCACGAACGCGTCCGCCCAGCGCCGGGTCAGGAACGCCGCGTGGTCGGCGCCGAGGATGCCGCTCAGCAGCTCCGCCGCGATGTCGTCGGGGAGGAGCCGGAAGTAGTCCGGCGGTGCCCACGGGGTGTGCGAGAAGTGGCCGATCCGCAGGTCGGGGCGCAGCTGCCGCAGCATCCGGGGCGCGAGCGCCAGGTGGTAGTCCTGGATGACCACCACCGCGCCGTCGCCCGCCTCCTCGGCCAGCGCCTCGGCGAACGCGTGGTTGTAGGCCCGGTACGACTCCCACTGCCGCCGGAACTCCGCGTCGAAGACCGGTTCCAGCGGGGTCTGGTAGAGCATGTGGTGGACGAACCACAGCACCGAGTTCGCGATGCCGTTGTACGCGTCGGAGAACACGTCCGGGTCGATGTCGAGCATCCGGACCCGCTGGCCCCCGGTGTCCGCCGCCGGCAGCAGGCCGCCCCCGGCCCGCCGGACCGCCTCGCGGTCACCGTCGCTCAGCGCCGCGCACACCCACACCGCGTTCGCGTCCGGCCCGATGGCCGAGAGCCCCGAGACCAGCCCGCCGCCGCCCCGTTTGGCACGGAGCGCGCCGTCCTTGTCGTCAGGGCGAACCTCGTACGAAACCGGGCCGCGGTTCGACGCGACCAGCACCTCTGCACTGCCGGTGGAAGCCATGGGGGAAGCCATACGCCTCAACCTAGCCCGGCTCGTAAACGCTCAAACGTACGGCCACGCCCGACGCGCGAACGTGTACCAGGTCACGCCACCCGGCGCTCGGCGTACTCCGCGATCTCCACCATGGGCGGGCGTTCCTCCGTGTCCACGGAGTAGGTGCGGGGTTCGAAGCCGTCCTCGCCCCGTTCGAACTGGGTCAGGGACGGGCGGATCAGGTGGCCGCGGGCCAGCCGCAGCTGGGCCGTGCGGTAGATCGCGGCGGACATCCGGCCGAGGGCCTGGCCGTCCTGGTGGCGGTGCTTGCGCACCCCGACGTCCACCTGGGCGAGCGCGTCCAGGCCGACCAGGTGCAGGGCGTCCACCAGCATGCCCAGCTCCACGCCGTAGCCGACCGGGAAGGGGAGCTGTTCCAGCAGGGTGCGGCGGGCCGCGTACTCGCCGCCGAGCGGCTGCACGAACCCGGCCAGCTGCGGCCAGTGCATGTTCAGCAGGGGGCGGGCCATCAGCTCGGTGACCCGGCCGCCCTGGCCCGTCGCGCCGGCGAGCGGGCGGTCGTACATCGCCTTGACCAGGTGCACGTCCGGTTCGGTGAGCAGCGGGCCGACGATGCCGGTGACGAAGTCGGAGGAGAAGTCCTTCAGGTCGGCGTCGACGAAGCAGATGACGTCCCCGGTGGTGACGAGCAGCGAGCGCCACAGGACCTCGCCCTTGCCGGGGACGGCGGGGATGCGGGGGAGGATCGTGTCCCGGTGGACGACCCGGGCGCCCGCCGCCGCGGCCACCTCCGCCGTACGGTCGGTGGAGCCGGAGTCGACGACCACGATCTCGTCGACGAGCGGCGTCTGCCGCATCAGGTCGTGACGGATGACCGCGACGATGTCGCCGACCGTCTCCTCCTCGTTGAGCGCGGGCAGCACGACGGAGACGGACTGACCGGTGCGCTGCTTGGCGGCGAGTATCCGGTGCAGCGGACGGTCGGTCACGGACCAGGAGCGGGTGGCCAGCCAGCGCTCGACTTCTTCCAGCACAGTCAGCGGCTCCTCACTGTCACGGTCACACTGCGGGGTGTGATCCATCTCGCGGTACGGACGACTATCTCAACTGTCCTGGCCTTCGGTTACAGTCTTGAACAACGCGGGTGACCATCGCATGTCCTGGTGTCACCCTGCGTTGACAACCGAATACCGCTCATCCAGAGGGGCAGAGGGATACGGCCCGATGAAGCCCCGGCAACCCTCCAGCCGGTCTTTCCACGTCGTCGTGGTGAGGCTCCCGGCTAGGGAAGGTGCCAAATCCGTCTCACGGCGAGATGCGTCGTGAGGAAGATGAGGAGAAAGGGCCTCCCCTCACATGGCTGCGCAGACTGTTGCAACCGATTCCCCGAAGACGGTAGACCTCGGCCCCGCCACGGCGCTGTCCTGCCGGGAGTGCGGTCACCGCGTGCCGCTCGGCCCGGTGTTCGCCTGCGAGGAGTGTTTCGGCCCGCTGGAGATCGCGTACGACTTCTCGGCCTACGACACCGAGGAGCTCCGCAAGCGGATCGAGGCGGGACCCGCGAACATCTGGCGCTACGCGCCGCTGCTGCCCGTCCCCGCGGACGTGGCGACCAAGCCGAACATCAACCCGGGCTGGACCAAGCTCGTCCAGGCCGACAACCTGGCCAAGGAGCTCGGCGTCACCGGCGGGCTGTACGTGAAGGACGACTCGGGCAACCCGACGCACTCCTTCAAGGACCGGGTCGTCGCCCAGGCCGTCGAGGCCGCCCGCGCCTTCGGCTACACCACGCTCTCCTGCTCCTCCACCGGCAACCTGGCCGGCGCCGTCGGCGCGGCCGCGGCCCGGGCCGGCTTCCGCTCCTGCGTGTTCATCCCGCACGACCTGGAGCAGGGCAAGGTCGTCATGGCCGCGATCTACGGCGGCGAGCTCGTCGGCATCGAGGGCAACTACGACGACGTGAACCGTTTCTGCTCCGAGCTGATCGGCGACCCGGCCGGCGAGGGCTGGGGCTTCGTCAACGTCAACCTGCGGCCGTACTACGCCGAGGGCTCCAAGACCCTCGCGTACGAGATCTGCGAGCAGCTCGGCTGGCGGCTCCCGGACCAGCTGGTCGTCCCGATCGCGTCCGGCTCCCAGCTCACGAAGATCGACAAGGGGCTGCAGGAGCTGATCAGGCTCGGGCTCGTCGAGGACAGGCCGTACAAGATCTTCGGTGCGCAGGCGGAGGGCTGCTCGCCGGTGTCCACCGCGTACAAGGCGGGTCACGACGTGGTCCGGCCGCAGAAGCCGAACACCATCGCCAAGTCCCTCGCCATCGGCAACCCGGCGGACGGCCCGTACGTCCTCGACATCGCCCGGCGCACCGGCGGCGCGGTGGAGGACGTGACGGACGAGCAGGTCGTCGACGCCATCAAGCTGCTCGCGCGGACCGAGGGCATCTTCGCGGAGACCGCGGGCGGAGTGACGGTCGGAGTCACCAGGAAGCTCATCGAGAACGGGCTCATCGATCCGACGAAGTCGGTCGTCGTACTCAACACGGGTGACGGACTGAAGACGCTGGACGCGGTCGCGGGTACGGGACTCACCGCGACCATCCGCCCGAATCTCGAGTCTTTCCACGAGGCCGGGCTCGCCTGAGTCGATGGCAGAAAAAGCAGGGCGTTGCCCGGACCGGAGGTTTAAACAGTGAGCGTCACCGTTCGCATCCCCACCATCCTGCGTACCTACACCGGCGGCCGGGCCGAGGTCGCCGCGGAAGGCGCCAATCTCGGCGAGGTCATCGCGGACCTGGAAAAGAACCACACCGGGATCGCCGCCCGCGTTCTCGACGACCAGGGCAAGCTGCGCCGGTTCGTCAATGTGTACGTCAATGACGACGACGTGCGATTCGAGCAGGGTCTGGAGACGGTCACGCCGGACGGTGCCGGCGTCTCCATCATCCCGGCCGTCGCCGGCGGCTGAGCCGCTGACCTGCCTGACGTGATGGCCGAATGACCGAACATTACCTTCGGTAACAGACATCACCGATCGTGAATGGGATTGCCCCCTCCGCAAGAGAAGCGGAGGGGGCAATTCTGTGTGGTTGAGCGCGGTACAGTTGGGGAACACGGTCCCGATCACCGGGGCGCGGGCCCTGTTATTGGATACCGCGGGCCTGCCAAGAAGTAGCCAAAGTGTGTGGGTCATATGCGGCTTTCGTGGCTTTTATGGGGCCCGACTTGCCCTGAATTCAGCCGAATTCTCGCTACATTCCGGACCCTTCCCGCCCAGAATTCTCGTCCGATTGACCTGTTGCAGACGGCAGTTGGACAGATACATTCAGCCGCGGTCGACGCGTTCCGGCGCACGCCCCCAACCAATGGGGGGTGAGGTCTGACCCGGATCCGCGAAGTGTGGATCTGTGCAAGGGCCAGTAATAGGGGAGTTAGGCATGGCTCAGGGCACCGTCAAATGGTTCAACGCGGAGAAGGGGTACGGCTTCATCGCGGTCGACGGTGGTGCGGACGTGTTCGTCCACTACAGCGCGATCCAGATGGACGGCTACCGCACCCTGGAAGAGGGCCAGCGGGTCGAGTTCGAGATCTCGCAGGGTCAGAAGGGCCCGCAGGCCGACATGGTTCGCGTCACCGCCTGAAACGGCACACACGAGGAAGGGCCCGCTCCCGTCAGGGGGCGGGCCCTTCGCCGTGTCCCCCGGAGGGTCCCGCTCCGTGTCCCCGGGGGTTGCCGCGCGGGTGTTCGCGGGCGGCTGAGCGCGCCGCCCGATACCCGAGAGGCGCTTGCACTCGCCTAGGCCGAGTGCTAATCATTGCGTTAGCACTCTGAAGGTGAGAGTGACAAAGAAGGACCGGGTCGGTGAGGCCCGCAGGCCGGGTGGGGCAAAGGAACCCACGGGTCGGCGAGCCGTCCGTCGCGGGCGCGGGCGCGGTCCTGAAGACTCACCCCCAGTCCTGGAGGGACCACTTCACATGGCCAAGATCATCGCGTTCGACGAGGAGGCGCGGCGCGGCCTCGAGCGCGGCATGAACCAGCTCGCGGACGCCGTCAAGGTGACGCTCGGCCCCAAGGGCCGCAACGTCGTCCTCGAGAAGAAGTGGGGCGCCCCCACGATCACCAACGATGGTGTCTCCATCGCCAAGGAGATCGAGCTCGAGGACCCGTACGAGAAGATCGGCGCCGAGCTGGTCAAGGAAGTCGCCAAGAAGACGGACGACGTCGCCGGTGACGGTACGACCACCGCGACCGTTCTCGCCCAGGCCCTGGTCAAGGAGGGTCTGCGCAACGTAGCCGCCGGCGCCAACCCGATGGCCCTCAAGCGCGGTATCGAGAAGGCCGTCGAGGCCGTCTCCGGTGCCCTGCTCGAGCAGGCCAAGGATGTCGAGACCAAGGAGCAGATCGCCTCCACGGCCTCCATCTCCGCCGCCGACACCCAGATCGGCGAGCTCATCGCCGAGGCCATGGACAAGGTCGGCAAGGAAGGCGTCATCACCGTCGAGGAGTCCCAGACCTTCGGTCTGGAGCTGGAGCTCACCGAGGGTATGCGCTTCGACAAGGGCTACATCTCGGCGTACTTCGCCACCGACATGGAGCGTATGGAGGCGTCCCTCGACGACCCGTACATCCTGATCGCCAACTCCAAGATCGGCTCCGTCAAGGACCTGCTCCCGCTCCTGGAGAAGGTCATGCAGTCGGGCAAGCCGCTGCTGATCATCGCCGAGGACGTCGAGGGCGAGGCCCTGTCGACCCTGGTCGTCAACAAGATCCGCGGCACCTTCAAGTCCGTCGCCGTCAAGGCCCCGGGCTTCGGCGACCGCCGCAAGGCGATGCTGAACGACATCGCCATCCTCACCGGCGGCGAGGTCATCTCCGAGGAGGTCGGTCTCAAGCTCGAGAACACGACCCTCGACCTGCTGGGCCGCGCCCGCAAGGTCGTCATCACCAAGGACGAGACCACCATCGTCGACGGCGCCGGCTCCACCGAGCAGGTCCAGGGCCGGGTCAACCAGATCCGCGCCGAGATCGAGCAGTCCGACTCGGACTACGACCGCGAGAAGCTCCAGGAGCGCCTCGCGAAGCTCGCCGGTGGCGTCGCCGTCATCAAGGCCGGTGCCGCGACCGAGGTCGAGCTCAAGGAGCGCAAGCACCGCATCGAGGACGCCGTGCGCAACGCGAAGGCGGCCGTCGAGGAGGGCATCGTCGCCGGTGGTGGCGTGGCCCTGCTGCAGGCCTCCCAGGTCTTCGAGAAGCTGGAGCTGGAGGGTGACGAGGCGACCGGCGCGCAGGCCGTGAAGCTCGCCCTGGAGGCCCCGCTCAAGCAGATCGCCGTCAACGCCGGCCTCGAGGGCGGCGTCGTGGTGGAGAAGGTCCGCAACCTCACCCCGGGTCACGGCCTGAACGCCGCGACCGGTGAGTACGTCGACCTGGTCGCCGAGGGCATCATCGACCCGGCGAAGGTGACGCGTTCCGCCCTGCAGAACGCCGCCTCCATCGCCGCGCTGTTCCTCACCACCGAGGCCGTCATCGCCGACAAGCCGGAGAAGGCCGCCGCGGCCGCCCCGGGCGGCATGCCGGGCGGTGACATGGACTTCTGAGCCTGACGGCTCGGCGGTTCCCGCGCAGCACCGAGGGCGGCACCCCCTGTTCGGCAGGGGGTGCCGCCCTTCGCCGTACCCGGGTCCCACGCGGCCGGGCAGCCGCTGCCGCGGCGGGCGACACGGTGGGGGCGCCTCCCGGCCGGAGGCTGCGCGATGTCGGTGACCGGCGGCAATGCCGCAGGCGGGTCCCGACAGCCCCTAACGGGCGAGGAACGCGCCCAGCGTCGCGATGAGTTCGGCGGGCGCGTCCAGTGCGATCAGGTGTGCGGCGGTGGGGAACTCGACCAGGGTGGCGCCGGGTATCCCGGCGGCGTAACGGCGGGCGATGTCCTGGAAGTCGGTGACGTCGAGCTTGCCGATCCCCACCAGGGTGGGCACGCAGACGCCGGTGAGGTCGCCGGCCGTGGGCCCCTGGGAGTACTCGCCCACCACGTCCTGGTTCACCAGCGACGTGCGCAGCGGGCCGCGGAGCCGGTCGGCCAGTCCGTCGGCGACGTCGTCCCAGCCGCGGGCCGGTCCGCGCAGCCACATGTCCAGGTTCACGCGGACGGCCGTGTCCAGGTCGCCCGCGGCCAGCGCCGCCGTCTCGGCCTCGTCGTACGCGATCATCTCCGCGGACCAGTCGTACCCCGGCCACGGTGGGGCGAGCAGCGCCAGCGAGTGCACCCGGTCGGGGTGGGTGAGCGTGAAGTCCACGGCCACCCGGCCGCCCCAGGACGCGCCGACCAGCCGGACCCGGTCGAGGCCGAGGTGGTCCAGGAGGCGGCGCAGGTCGTCGCGCTCGCCGAACGGGCCGTCCGGCGGCGCGGACTCGCCGAAGCCGCGCAGGTCGTACCGGACGACCGTGTGCCGTTCGGCGAGGGCGGGCGCGACCGCGTCCCACATACGGTGGTCCGCCACACCGGCGTGCACGAGTACGACGGGCGGTCCGTCACCGGTGACGCAGTAGGAGAGGTGGCCGAGTTCGTCGGCGAGTGTCTGCATCCGCAGATGCTCGCAGCGCGCCGGTGCGGGCCGCCACCCGATAAGGGGCGGCCGCCCGGGTCCGTGGCGGGGGTCACACGGCTCTGCCTCCGGGAGCGGGAATGCGCGCGTCCGGACGGATCGTTGTGCACTGACGCGCACTCGATGCGTGTGCACATACCGCTCGGTCAAAGAAGCCGACGTATACGACCTCGGGCACCCGGCCCCGGGTACCCGTCCCACTCACGAGGAGCCCCCCAC
The DNA here is from genome assembly GCF_040634175.1 of Streptomyces sp. NPDC007162. Taxonomy (NCBI): domain Bacteria; kingdom Bacillati; phylum Actinomycetota; class Actinomycetes; order Kitasatosporales; family Streptomycetaceae; genus Streptomyces; species Streptomyces sp. NPDC007162. The sequence goes on along the minus strand of NZ_JBEYFC010000003.1, from coordinate 34,181 downwards.
GTGACCGTCACCACGCCCCCCGCCTCCCGCGCGGCGGAGATCCTCTCCCGCCCCATCGTCCTGAACGGGCTCACGGTCCCCAACCGGATCGTGATGGCGCCCATGACCCGCATGTTCAGCCCCGGCGGCGTCCCCGGCGAGGACGTGGTCGGGTACTACTCCCGCCGGGCCGCCGCCGGTGTCGGACTGATCGTCACCGAGGGGACGTACGTCGGCCACGACTCGGCCGGGCAGAGCAGCCGTGTCCCGCGGTTCCACGGCGAGGAGCAGCTGGCGGGCTGGGCGAAGGTCGCCGAGGGCGTGCACGCGGCCGGCGGCACGATCGTCCCGCAGCTGTGGCACATCGGCATGGTCCGCAAGCAGGGCGAGCCGCCCTTCGCGGACGCTCCCGCCGTCGGCCCCTCCGGCATCCGCCTGGACGGCACCGAGGGCGAGGGCAAGGAGATGACCCGGCAGGACCTGGACGACGTGATCGCCGCGTTCGCCGAGGCCGCGGCTGCCGCCGAACGCATCGGCTTCGACGGGGTCGAGCTGCACGGCGCCCACGGCTACCTGCTCGACCAGTTCCTGTGGGCGGGCACCAACCGCCGTGCCGACGCGTACGGCGGCGACCCGGTGGCCCGTACGAAGTTCGCCGCCGAGATCGTCGCCGCGGTCCGCGCGTCGGTCTCCGCCACCTTCCCGGTCATCTTCCGCTTCTCGCAGTGGAAGTCCGACAACTACGACGCCCGCCTCGCCGAGACCCCCGAGGAGCTGGAGGCGATCCTCACGCCGCTGGCCGCCGCCGGCGTCGACGTCTTCCACGCCTCCACCCGCCGCTACTGGCTCCCCGAGTTCGAGGGCTCCGACCTCAACCTGGCCGGCTGGACCAAGAAGCTCACCGGCAGGCCCACCATCACCGTCGGCTCGGTCGGCCTCGACGGCGACTTCATCAAGGGCTTCATGGGCGAGGGCTCCCCGGTCAAGGGCATCGAGGACCTCCTCGACAGCCTGGAGCGCGAGGAGTACGACATGGTCGCCGTCGGCCGCGCCCTCCTCCAGGACCCCGAGTGGGCGTCGAAGGTCCTCGCCGGCAAGACGGACGAGCTGAAGCCGTACGACGCGGCGGCCCTGAAGTCGCTGAGCTGAGCCGAGCCGAGCCGGACCGCTGAGCGGGCCGGCGGGCGGAGACGTGTGTGATCACCGGAACGCGGTCATGACCAGCGCGACCACTCCCTGCACCGGCAGGGAGAGGACGCCGAAGAGCAGGGCCCGGATCCGCGCCGTCTCCGCCCCCAGGCGCCGCTGCCGCGCCCGGCCCCGGCCGCCGACGGCGGCCGACACGGGGATGAGGGCCAGTACGACGTGACCCGCCACGGCCAACGGCACCACGTCGAGCGCCGACAGCAGCACCAGCCCGGCCCGGACGCCGCGTGCCCCGCGCGTCTCGGGCCGCCCGACGCGCATCGCGCCGTAGACGACCGTGTGCAGGACGGTGGACCAGGGTGCGGATGGCTGCTGGGCGAGGCCGGTCATCGGTGGTGCTCCGGTCGACGGCTGACGGGGGAACGAGACATCGCAGCCCGCGAACCGGCCGAAGATCGCCGTCCCGGGTGTGGCGGATCCTACGCACCGGCCACGGACACCGGCACTTGTGCGCAGTCCCGTGCGTTCCACCGGTGACCAGCAACCGCCAGGTGAAAGCGAGCGATCATGACCGCCAGCGAACCCCGGACGCCGGCCTCCACGGCCGAGGGCCCCGTCGTGCGGACGGCCGCCGGTGCCGTGCGCGGACTCCAGGAGGACGGACTGGCGGTCTTCCGGGGCATCCCGTTCGCCGAACCCCCGGTGGGGGAGGGGAGGTTCGCGGCGCCCCGGCCGGTCCGCCCGTGGGACGGCACCCGCGAGGCGTACGCCTTCGGCCCGCCGCCCCCGCAGGACCTGGGCATCCAGGGGCGCACGGGCGTACCGGAGGCCCCCGGGGGCGACGACTGGCTGACGGTGAACGTGTGGACGCCCGCCCCGGACCCGGCCGCCCGCCGCCCCGTGATGGTGTGGATCTACGGCGGCGCGTACAAGCTGGGCCACTCCGGCAGCCCCGGCTACGACGCGCAGCGCATCGCCCGCGAGGGCGACGTGGTCGTGGTCACCCTCAACTACCGCGTCGGCATGGAGGGTTTCGCGCACATCGAGGGAGCGCCCGCGAACCGCGGCCTGCTGGACCAGGTGGCGGCCCTGGAGTGGGTACGGGAGAACGTCACGGCGTTCGGCGGCGACCCCGGCCAGGTCACGGTCTTCGGCGAGTCCGCGGGCGCCGGGTCGGTGGCCTCCCTCCTCGCGATGCCCAGGGCGCGCGGCCTGTTCCGGCGGGCGATCGCGCAGAGCGTCCCGGGCCCCTTCTTCTCCGCCGAACTGGCCGAGGACATCGGCAGGGCCCTCGCGGCCGAGGCCGGCCTGCGCCCCACGGTGGCCGACCTGGCGACGACCGACCCGCGCCGGCTGCCGGAGGCCGGACAGGCGCTGGGCGCCAAGATGGCCCAGTACGTGGACCGCTGGGGCCGGATCGCACCGACGGTCACCCCGTTCTCCCCGGTGGTCGACGGGGACGTGCTGCCCAGCACCCCCTGGGAGGCACTCGCCTCCGGCGCCGCCCGCGACGTGGACCTGCTCGTCGGCCACAACCGCGACGAGTTCCGCCTCTTCCTCGTCATGGCCGGCCAGTACGGCAGGATCACGGAGGAGCAGGCGACCGGCGCGCTGCGCCTGTTCGGGCCGGGCGGCGAGGCGGGCGAGCGGGCCTACCGGGCGGCCCACCCCGACGCGTCACCGACCGCGCTGTACGAACAGGTGCAGACCGACTGGCTGTTCGCGATGCCGTCGCTGCGCCTCGCGGAGGCCCAGACCGCGGGCGGCGGCCGGGCCCACCTCTACGAACTGACCTGGGGCGCGCCCGGCAGCGGCGGGGTCCTGGGCGCCTGCCACGGACTGGACATCCCGCTCCTCTTCGGCACCTTCGAGGCGGACCTCGCCGAACTCCTCTGGGCGGGCGCCGACGTCACCGCCGAGGCCGAGACCCTCTCCACCCGTTTCCGCACCGCGTGGACGGCGTTCGCGAGGACCGGGGACCCGGGCTGGCCGGCGTACGACACCCGGACCCGCGCCACCCAGGTCCTGGACGCGACCCCGACGGTCACCCCGTACCCGGAGGAGCGCACGAGGCAGCTCTGGGAGGGGTACGACTTCACCCCGTCGCCCCTGCTCGGCTGACCCGGACCGGCGCGGGTCAGAGGTTGCCGAGGGGCTCGACGTCGACGTGGACGGGGTTGCCCCAGACCCTCAGCACCTCGTAGTCGGTGAACTCGTGCACCAGCCGGTAGGCCATCGCGGGCCGGGACCCGCGGCGCTGGGCGGCGATGTACAACTCGGCCTCCCGCCGGTCGCGCCGGGGGGTGCCGCACAGCTCCCACTCCCGCCCGTTCCACGCCTCCGGCAGCCAGCGCTGCTGGGGCTGCGGCCGGTCGGCGCGCACCCCGTACCGGGACATGGACGCCCCGGCGCCCTCTCCCGCCACGGCGGGCCGGGGCGCACCGGCGAACTCCGACCGCCGCGCGGCCCGCCGCCGCGTCTCGCACAGCAGGCACAGGTCAGGAGCGCTCTTGTCCACGGGGCCCTGCGGGTGCTCGGCACACCGGGTGGTGGGGGCGGCGGCGCTGACGCTCTCCTCCAGCAGGTCGAGAGCGCGCCGCAGATCGTCCTTGACCTCGTGCAGCTTGGCATCGGGCGTGTCGCCGGTCAGCGCGTCCCCGTGCTCCCCGAGCACGCGAAGGGCCCGGCCGAGGGCGGTGAGCTGGGCGTGGTTCATGGAACCAGGGTTGCACAGGGGGCCGACAGCGCCGCGGGGAAGCCGGGTCAGGTCCGGCGGCCGACGGCCGATCCTCTCGGCGGTCTCTGTGCTCATCTCTGTGCCGTTGCCGATCGGCGCCCGTTCATCGCGCCACGGATCTCAGCGACGCGAGAGCGGACCTCCGAAGGCGGGACGGGTGTGTGGGGGCTGCTGGGGGCGCGTTCGCCTCGGCATGCGCCGCACGTGCCGCCGGCCAGGGCCTCCGGGCGGCCCGGGACGCCGCACTTGGCGCACTCCAGAATGCGCAGCGGCGGCCGGGCGGGGGCGGCCGGGGCCGGTTCGGGCGGGAGCTTGTCGGTGAGGCGTTTGCGGAGGAGGGCGGCCGGGTGGTGGACGGGGGAGGGGAGACCGCTGGTCAGGGCCTGGCGTACGTACTCGTCGGTGGCACCACGGGCGAACCACTCCGTGAGCAGGGGGGCGAGGGCGGCGCAGTCGGCCTGGGAGAGGGAGAGGGCCGGGGCGGTGCGGCCGAGGGCGGCCAGGAGGATGTGCGCGCGGGAGCGGGTGGGGCGGGCCCGGTCGGGAGTCTGCTCCGGCTCCGGTACGTCACCTCGCGTGAACGCCGCCCACCAGTCATCGTCGCGCGCGGTACGGGACCACCACGATCGGGTGATCCAGCGACGGCTCCCCGACTCGGCGAGATGTTCGCGCCCCCGCCGCAAGTGCCCCGTCCGCTGAAGGTTGTTGAGGGCGGTACGGAGGGCGCACTGGCCGTAGGGAAGCTGCTTGGCCAGCGTCTTCACGGAGATGTCGGAGCCGTCGGGGAGCCGGTCGACGTACCCGGCGATGGCGGCTTCGCGGGGTGGGAGGTGGGCGAAGTCATGCGCGGTGCGACGGTGTTGGTCCGGCACGGACCGCTTTCCATAGCCGGGGTTGGCCATGGGGTGCGCGGACAGGGGGGCAGCACTAAACTAGCTGTCAGCCATGGGATCGATGGTTCCGATCTTGTTGGTCAAGCCCCCGCAGGTGTTGGTAGCGCCTGACGGGGGCTGCTTCGTTCGTTATGCGGGCACGCTAGACGATCGTGACTGTGCGTGGCAAGCCGAACGCGTCAAGTCAACGCGCCGGGCGGGAGGGTGGGTTGAGGCCCTCGACCATTCCTTGAAAAAGGGGCTCGGAGCTGGGCGCCCGAAGCTCAGGCGAGGTCAGGAGCCGAGGTTCTTGAGGTTTCCGACGAAGGCTGACCACGCCTCCGGCCGGAACACGAGCCTCGGGCCCAGGGGGGCGGTTTTGGAGTCGCGGACGGGGACGAGGGCGGGGTGGGCGTCGGAGACTTCGAGGCAGTCGCCGCCGCTGCCGCCGCTGTAGCTGGACTTGCGCCAGGCGGCGGGGTTCGAGTCGTACTCAGGCAAGTTCCTCATGCCCGTAATCCTGCGCCGCCGACTCGATCAAGGCCAGGGATTCCGATGGAGACAGGGCGTTCGCGAGGAGGAGTTTGAAGACCTGGGCATGGCGGGCGACGGCGGGCGGGTCGTCCAGCAACTTTCCCATGTCGGGCCCCTCGACAAAGGAGAGCGGGGGTGCGTCGGTGAACTCCATCAGTTTCAGGGAGCCTTCCATCGCGGCGTGCGCTCCCGCGTGGAACGGCAGCACCTGCACGATCACCCGCCTTCGGCGGATCAGCCCGGCGAGGTGGGTGAGGGCTTCGGCCATCACGGAGGGTCCGCCCGTCGACCTGCGTAGCGCTGCCTCGTCAATCACCGTCCACAACAACGGCTCTGTTGGGTCATCGAGGAGGTGGGTCCGTTCCATCCGGGCCGATACCAACTCCTCGATCGTCTTCTCCGGGGCCGTCGGCTTGTAGGCACGGAACACCGCCTCCGCGTAGGCCCTGGTCTGGAGCAGTCCCGGAATCAGCAGCGCCGCGTACTGACTGATCGCCGTGGCTCGCGCCTCCGCCTCCGCCGCCTCCGCGAAGTGGTCGGGGTACTTGGACTTCGCCGCCGCCTCGCGGTTCCGCCGGAAGAAGTCGTCCGTCCCCAGAGCCTCGTCCAGCAGCCGGGCGTACTCCGGCTGCATCCGCCGCGTCCCCGCCTCCAACTGACCGATGAACGAGCCGCTCACGAACAGGAGTTGCCCCAACTCCGCCTGACTGAGCCCCTTGCGCTCGCGCGCGTGCCGCAACTCCGCTCCCAGCAGGGCGCGCGGTGACGACGACGGATCCAGATCTTTCGGCCCTGCCATGTGCACGCCCCTGTCCAGCAGACGAGGTTGTTGGGATGCCGTATCTGGCCAGGTTAGAGGCGCACCGGACACGCTGTGTGGTGAATCACCAACTCAGCGTGGAGGTAGGAATGGTGCTGCGGACCACCGAAGAGGTCGTGGAGTCGCTGCGGGTGGCGCTCAAAGGCGTCGGTGTGGTGCTGCCGTCGCTCTGCGTCGACCCGGTGACCGGCGCGAGCGACGAGCCGTTCGCCCTGGTCGAGCTGGGGCGGTGCAATGTGGGGGTGGCCGAGCGGCTTGCCTCGGTGGTGCGGGGGGAGCGGCCGCCCGTCGGGACGTATGTGACGGACGTACGGGACGGGCGGATCGGCGAGGTCAGGGGGCACGTCGGCGGGAGGGTGCAGGTGCGGCCCGTGGCCGGCGGCCGGGAGTGGGACTGCCTGGCCGGGTCCCTGGAACCGGCGCCGCCGGAGGAGGTACTGCGGGCCCAGGTGCGGGGCGTCAACCGGGCCGGAAGGCTCGGTCTGTAGTGTCGTCGTCGGACTTGCTCCTTGGTGAGGCGGCGTGGCCGCACATCCTCGACGTGCTGGATGGCGGAGGGGATCGGGTGGGGCGCCGTCAAGCAGCCGGATGAGCGACAAAGGTGACTTCCTCGCGGTCGTCGTCCAAGGCGATGCTGAGTGAGGCGTCCAGGGCCAGGGCCAGGCGCCGCAACAAGGGGAGTGTCGGTACGGTGTCGGCGCCTTCCAGGCGGGAGATCTTCGCCTGGGTGAGCCCGCGTTCGGCGAGGGCCGCCTGGGACAACCCCAACTCCTTGCGGCGTTCGTACACGGCCTGAGCGAAGGCCATGGCCAGTCGGATCTCGGCGCGCTCGGCGGCAACCTCGGGGGACTCGGCGGGCCCCATGGCCAGCTTCTTCACGCGCGCCAACCTCCAGCGGGAGTGGTTCATCGCGCGTCTCCTTCCTCGGCGCGGCTGTACGTCACGTGGGCCGGGCCGTGCTCGTCGGCGCACACCTTACGGGCGGCCACAGAAGGGGGCGACGAGGGCGATGTGCCAACTGCGCACCTCGGGCTCCGGCTCGATCGCGAACAGGTCATCCATGCGACGGACCGTCTTAATTCGTTGGCCCTGCGAAGTGGTCGGTGGGGACACTGCCGGCGTGGCTCTTCACGAGGGTGAGATTGCGGTCGACGAGGCGGTGGTGCGGGCGCTGCTGGCGGCTCAGCGACCGGAGTGGGCCGGGCTGCCTCTGTCGTGGGTGGGGGCGGGGTCGGAGAACACCATGTACCGGCTGGGGGACGAGCTGCTGGTGCGGTTGCCCCGGACCGTCGAGAAGGGCGCGGCCCTGCGCAAGGAGCACGAGTGGCTGCCGCGCCTGGCGCCCTCCCTCTCGTACCCCGTCCCGGAGCCCGTCCACGCCGGGACGCCCGCCGGCGCCTACCCGGCCCGCTGGTCGGTCTACCGGTGGATCGACGGTGCCGAGGCCGGTCCGGACAGTGTCCGGGACTGGGCCGCCTTCGGCACCGACCTGGCGGCGGTCGTGCGGGAACTGCACGGCGTCGGCCTCATGGGGGCGGTGCGCGCGGACGATCTGAGCTGGTACCGCGGGGGCAGTCTCCGGGAGTGCGAGGACTGGGTCGGGGAGTATCTCGCGGACTGCCGCCGGATCCAGGGCGCGGAACTCGACGTCGACACTCTGGAGCGGCTGTGGCGGGCGGCGCTCGCGCTGCCTGATCCCCAGCGGGCGTACGTGTGGCTGCACGGCGATCTCAAGCCCACCAACCTCCTGGTACGGCAGGGAAGGCTGCACGCGGTCATCGACTTCGGCGCCCTCTCGGTCGGCCACCCGGACGCGGAGCACGCCGTGCTCTGGGACCTGCCGCAGGAGGCCCGGCAGGCCTACTGGGACGCCATGGGCCTCGACGGTGCGACCTGGATCCGGGCCCGCGCCTGGGCGATCGCCGTCGGTGTCGCCGGGGTCGCCTACTACTGGGAGACCTTTCCCGCCTTCGTCGCCGAATGCCTGGCCCGGCTCCGGGCGATCCTCGCCGACGCCGCCACGCGGTGAAGCGTCAGCCGCCGGTCCGCCGGGGTGGCGGGGCGCCCTTGAACGTGACGTACGTGGCCAGGAAGCCGACCGCGTACCCGGTCAGCAGGCCGCCCGCGTACACCGCCGCTGCCAGGGCCGGGCCCCTGTTGCCCGTGACGAGCGGGAACAGGGCCCAGCCCGAGGGGCCGATGGCGGTGGCGCCCACCCGGTCGCCGAGCAACGCGAAGAACCCGACGAACGCCCCGCCCGCCGCGCCGCCCGCGCAGGCGGTCAGGAAGGGGCGGCCGAGGGGGAGCGAGACTCCGTAGATCAGGGGCTCGCCCACGCCCAGCAGGCCCGCGGGAAGGGCCGACCTGATGGTCGTACGCAGTGAGGTGTCGTGGCGGAGGCGGGCGTAGACGGCGAGGGCCGCGCCCACCTGACCCGCGCCGGCCATGGCCAGCAGGGGGAGCAGCACGGTGTAGCCCTGCTGCTGGATGAGGGTGGTGTGGATGGGGATCAGGGCCTGGTGCAGGCCCAGCATGACCAGGGGGAGGAAGAGGCCGCCGAGGATCAGCCCGGCGAGGGGGCCGGTGGTGGTGAGGAGCCAGTTCGCGGCGGTGCCGATGGCGGAGGAGACGACACCGGCGGCGTACATGAGGCCGTAGAGCGTGGCCAGGCCGGCGGTGAGGACGGTGACGGTGGGGGTGAGGAGGACGTCGAGGGTGGCCGGGACGCGCCCACGGCACCACTTCTCGACGTACGTCGCGAGCAGGGCGGCGGCCAGGGCGCCGAGGACCCCGCCCTGGCCGGGGGAGAGGGCGACCCCGAAGGCGGTCACCTTGGCGACGCCCGGATAGACGACGACGGCCGCGACCGCGCCGCCGAGCACCGGTGTCCCGCCGAACACCTTCGCCGTGTTGTAGCCGACGAAGACGCTGATCAGCGCCATGAAGCCGGAGGCGACGGCGGCGAGGGCCGGGGTCAGGCCGGGCAGCCAACCGGCGTTGACGAGGAGCCCGCCCAGCCCGGCGAGCATCCCGCACCCGATCAGCGCCGGGATGAGCGGGACGAAGACGTCGGCGACCCGGCGGAGGGCGGTCTTGAAGGGGGTCGCGTTGCGCCGGGCCCGATCCGCCCGCAGCTCGGCCCCACGGGCGGCGAGCGCCGAAGCGTCGAGCCCCCGAAGACCACCGGACGAGCCAGCGCCTGCCGGGGCGCCGTCGGGTACGGGGCTGCCGGGCGGTGGGGCGGCGGTACCCGGCGTCCCGTCGGTCGCCTCGGCCGCGCCGAGCAGCGCTTCGAACGCCGCGGTCACCGTCACCACCGCGCCGGGCCCGATCACCACCTGGAGGGTGTCCCCGTCGGCCACCACCCCCAGCACCCCGGGCACCGCCCGCACCGCCTCCGCGTCGGCCCGTGAGCGGTCCGCGAGACCCATCCGCAGCCGGGTCATGCAGTGGGCGACGGAGGTGACGTTCGCGGGGCCGCCCACGAGGGGGAGCAGCGCGCTGGCGGTGTCGTACGGCGATCTCTGCACCCCCCGAGCGTGCGGGTCAGTCCGCCGCCGTGGTGAGCGCCGCGCGCAGATGGCCGCCGGACTCCTCCAGAAGGCGGGCGGCGGTCGGCCCGTCCACCCCGGCCAGGATCACCAGGACGGCGTTCTTCACCTCGCCGCCGGTCGCGGTCAGCGCGTCCTCGATCTCGGCGTCCGAGGCGCCCGTGGCGAGGGCGACGATCCGCCGGGAACGGGCGCGCAGCTTGTCGTTGGAGGCGCGGACGTCGACCATCAGGTTCCCGTAGGTCTTGCCGAGCCGGATCATCGTGATCGTCGACAGCATGTTGAGGACGAGCTTCTGGGCGGTGCCCGCCTTCAGCCGGGTGGAGCCGGTGAGCAGCTCGGGGCCGACGACCACCTCGACACCGTGCTCGGCGGCGGCCGCGAGCGGACTGCCCTCGTTGCAGGAGAGGCCGACGGTGAGGGCGCCGAGGGCGCGGGCGTGGGCGACGGCGGCGACGGCGTAGGGGGTGCGGCCGGAGGCGGAGATCCCGACGACCGTGTCCGCGGCGCCGATCCCGAGCGCGTCCAGGTCCTGCCGGGCCAGCTCCGCCGAGTCCTCGGCCCCCTCGACGGAGGTGACCATGGCCGCGGGCCCGCCCGCGATCACCCCTACGACCTGACCGGGCCGGGTGTTGAAGGTGGGCGGACACTCGGACGCGTCGAGGATGCCCAGCCGCCCGGCGGTACCGGCCCCGGCGTACACCAGCCGGCCGCCGTCCGCCATACGGGCGGCGATGGCGTCCACGGCGGCCGAGATCTCCGGAAGGCGCCGGCCGACGGCAGCTGCGACCTGGGCGTCCTCGCCGTTCATGAGCCGTGCGATCTCGAGGGTGGGGAGGGTGTCGATCCCGGCGAGCTCGGGCCGGAACGCTTCGGTGGTGAGCGTCTCCAGTTCGGTGCGGAGCGCTCGGTGTTCGGTGGTCATGGGCAGACGGCTCTTTCCGACGCGGACGAGTGCAGCAACTCAGGGGCGCGAGCAGCCCCCACGGCCTATCGGGCCCCACGGTCTATCGGGGCAGGCTCCGGTGCCGATGAGCGAGCGCCTCGTACGACGCCGCCAACGCCGGTGCCGCCGCCTCGTACGTCCGCTGCGCCACTCCCACGAACAGACAATCCACCACCAGCAGCTGACTCGTCCGCGAGGACATGGCCGCGGGCCGAAGTTCACTCTCCCGCGAGGTCGAGGTGGTGAGCACATGGTCGGCGTACTGCGTCACCGGTGAGTCCGGCCGCCCGGTGACGGCGACCGTCGTGGCCCCCCGTTCGAAGGCGGCCCGCAACGGTTCGATGACGTCCCCGGTGGACCCGGAGTGCGTGATCGCGACGGCCACGTCACCCGCCTTCAGCTGCACGGCGTTGGTGACGGCGAGGTGCGGGTCACCGGGGGCGTGCGCGATCAGCCCTATCCGCAGCAGCTTCTGCGTGAGGTCCTGGGCGACGAGCCCCGACGCCCCGATGCCGTACACATCGGTGCGCCGGGCACCGGCGAGCGCGCTGACGGCCGCCCCCAGCTGCACGGTGTCGAGACCGGCGGCCGTGTCCGCGAGGGTCTGCTGTTCCTCGTGGGCGAGCTTCGCGACGACGTCGGCGATCGGGTCGTCGACGGCGATGTCGGTGGTGATCGCGGGCGCGCGCCCCGACTGCTGCTGCGCGGCGAGGCCGGCGAGGGCGAGCCGCAGGTCGCGGTAGCCGGGATAGCCGAGCAGCCGGGCGGTGCGTACGACGGTCGCCTCGCTCGTGCCGGTGAGTTCCGCGAGGCCGGTGACCGTGAGGGCGGCGCAGCCGGCGGGGTCGCCGGCGACGGCCTCGGCGACACGCTGCATGGAGCGGGTCATGGAGGGGGCGAGTGTGCGCACCTTGGCCGTGAGCGCGGCCGGGGCCGGTGGCCGCGCACTTTCCGGGCCGCCGCCACGGTGCGGAGTGAGAGGGTCCCGAGTGAAAGTTTCCTTCACATCCTCGTTCACTCTTGAAAGATATTTTCCACTCGGGCTTCCGGTCAAGACCCCGCACAATGGGACCATGGATCCGGTCAGCCCCCTGGAACAGACGTTGCACGCCGCCCGCGCCCTGGTGCTCGCCGATCTCGTCGCGGGCGACGTGGCCGAGGCGGACGTGGTCTCGCTGGTCGAGGACTCCGTCGTACAGCGGCGCTGGTGGGTCGAGCAGTGGCCCGAGGGCGCGGGGTACGTGGCCGGGCTGGTCGCCCAGGACGTGCAGGACGCGCTGCTGGAGCGGTACGGCCGCTGGCCGCTGTGCCCGGTGTGCGGCTCGGGCGACCCGCACGCGCTGGACGTCGAACCGGAACTCGGGCCCGACCCGCACTGGGTGTGCCACAAGGCGGGCGTGAAGGTCGCCTCCGTCGGCTCCCTGGGTCATGCCACGGGCGGTGCGGCGTCCTCGTGACGGTGTACATCGACCCGCCGAACTGGCCGGGCCACGGCCGGATGTGGTCCCACCTGGTCAGCGACGTCTCCTACGCCGAACTGCACGTCTTCGCCGAGCAGCTGTCCGTCCCGCGCCGCGCCTTCGAACGCGACCACTACGACATCCCCTCGCACCGCTACGCCGACGCGGTACGCGCCGGCGCCGTGGAGGTCAGCAGCCGCGAGGTGGTGCGGCTGCTCACCCGGGCGGGGTTGCGACGACGGAAGGGACGGTCGGCTCCGTCGGCTCAGGGGTGAACCACGTCTCGGCCTCGTGCCGGATGCCCATGTCGGTGGCTCGCAGCGCGACGTCGCGGAGGGACTTGCCGGCCCGCAGCGCCACCGTCGTCAAGGTGACAAGGGAGAGCGAGGGGGCGGCGTGGTCCGGGACGCTCGCCTCGACGCCTGATTCGTCGAAGGACCGCAGCAGGCGCCTTTCCCACACCCGTTCAGCCTGCCAGGTTTCGGGCGGCGGTACGACGTCGAAACCCAGGGCCCCGAGAGAGGCGGCGATGGCTTCCGGGGCCCGGCCGGTGTGTCCGGCGACGGCGTGGAGGGCCGCCGGGGAGACCCGGCCGACGGCTTTCGGGCTCAGCCAGGCCCTGCGGAAGCCCGCCCCGAGCGAAATGGCCTGGACATCCTGCTTTCTGAAACGTGCGAGGACGGCGTGATCGAAGCCGAACCGGTAACCCAGCGACGTGAGCCGGTCGGCGGCTTCCGCCAGGGAACTCTCCGCACGGACCGCGACACCCACCACCTGTTCCAGGGTCACCGGGCATGCGGGGTCGGCGAACGTGAACCCGGTGCCGAGCAGCTCGATCTCCTCGGCGGACGGCAGGTGTTCGTCGTCCGGCACCTCGGCCACCTGGTAGCCGAGCTCACGAAGCCTCGCGGCGAGTTCGCGGGCCGGACGGCTCAGCCGGCGGGCGGTGGCGACCACGTGACGGAGGGGGACTTCCCGGTCCAGGAGGACTTCGGTGCTGTCGATCAGGGCCCGGTCGTCGTCGGTCAGTTCCGGGGAATCCGAGACGCCCGGTGGCAGCAGGAAACCGAGGTTCGACAGCAGTTCCGCGACGAAACGGAGCGGGAGGTCCGTCAGGTGTGTCACCTCCAGCAGCTGGACCGCGGTCACCCGCACCGCTTCCTCGGGGGAGGGCGGTGTGTCGTACGACGCCCACAACTGCTCGACGACGCTGCACTCCTCCTTGGCCCACTGCTCCTTGACCGGGGGGTCCGCGGGCACGGTGAAGCCCAGTTCCCCGAGCCGCTGTGCGGCCCGTGCCGTGGAACAGGAGGCCACGGCCGCGCTGACGCCGATCTGGGCCGCGCTCAACCTGTCTCCGGGCGACAGCCAACCGGACAGGTTGCCGACGGGACGCAGCAGCGGCAGATCCTCCCACTGCGCGGAGGAACAGCCGGACAGGGGTTCGACGACGTATCCGAGGGCGATCAGACGCTCCGCGACGTCGGCCGGGGCCCGTTCGACGGCCGAGCTGATGTCGAAGAGGTCAGCGCTGCTCAACGGAACAGCCGGATCCCGCCAGGGGAAAAGCAGACCGAGACTGCCCCAGCCGGAGTCGGCGAGCGCCTTCGAAGGCACGGAGGTTTCGAAGAAGGTCCCTGCCCGTGGCCCGTTCAGCCACTCTCTGTGGCCCGACCGCCAGTGCGGATAACTGTGCAGCCTGCCCCGGTTGTGGAGGCTGCCGAGTCCGCTGAGCAGGACGAGGTCCGACGGACGGGCACACAGCGGGTCCGCGTCCGGCTCCGGCAGGGACACCGGGCCGCCGAAGCCGGCCCGGTACAGGGTGTGCAGACGCCAGCGCAGCACCGGGAGCGGGAAGTTGGCGAAGAACGAGGCGGACGTCGAGGAGTCCTCCTCTTTGAAGTCGCCGGTGAGCACGGGCAGCAGGTCGATGTCCGGCGGAAAGAACCCCAGTTCGCTGAAAGGAGCGCAGAGGTCGTCCGACAGCTTCCAGGCCAGATCCGTGTGCCGGACGTGCTCCGCGACGGCGTCGGCGAAGGGCACCGACCAGTTCCCGGCCGACTCCAGCCACGAGCGGTGGGGCAGCCCGCAGTCGGACTCCGTGAGACTGGGGACCGCGGCGATCATGCGTGCAGTCACCCGCTCCAGGTTGAAGGACCGCAGTCTCTTGCGGTCCACGGTCAGTTCCAGTTCCGGTGACTTCTCGCCGTGAAGGTTGACGACGGCACCGTAGACCCTGGTGTCGTCGCTTTCCGTGTACAGGCCGTCCGCCAGTACACTGCCCGGGCCTTCGACCCACCAGATGTCTGGATCCTGCGAGGGAGCGCACCCGCCGTGACCCTTGCGGATCGAACGATAGGAGACGTGCGTCTCCAGGGCGGCCTGGGAGAGCTCCCCCGGCGGCCACTCCAGGTTCCGCGCCCCGTGCGTGGCCGTCGTCCGGTAGGGCGCCACCCACAGGACCTTCGCCAGCGCCTCCAAGCAGGAGACCGACCGGTGTTCCTTTCTCAGGAGCAACGTGACGGCCGTCCCGATGTCCTCCGGTCCCCCGTCCCCCTTGTCCTCCACCCTGAAGAAGTTCCCCGGGCCCGCGATCGTCACCTGCAACAGCCGGCGCGGCCGTCCGTCCTTGCGTCCCATCCGGCAGGTCCGTACGACGATCTCGTCCGCCAGCATGAAGTAGCTCAGGACCCCGATGCCGAAGCGTGAGTTGGGGTAGAGCCGCAGCTTCGGCTCCGGCAGTTCCTCCCAGTCCGCCTGTTCCTCGATGTACTCGGGGAGATCGACGAAACGGGCGCCGCCCTGGGAGAAGACGGTGCTCAGCTCGGTGATGCCCATGCCGATGCCGTTGTCACGGCACTCGAGGTACGGCCGGCCGTCGGGACGGACGCCCTGGGTGAAGGTGATCTCACCCTCCCAGTCGAGCGCGGGGCCCCCGGTGCGTTCCAGGTACTCCGTGCGGCGGTCACGGTAGCGGACGGCGTCCAGCGCGTTCTGGTAGAGCTCGCGGACAGCCAGGTTGCTGTCGCCGTACAGCTCTTCACCCATGAGCAGTTCCTGGACCCGGTCCTCGGCGAGCTGGAAGCGGATGCCGTCGGACAGCTCGTCGGGGGTG
The DNA here is from genome assembly GCF_040634175.1 of Streptomyces sp. NPDC007162. NCBI lineage: Bacteria > Bacillati > Actinomycetota > Actinomycetes > Kitasatosporales > Streptomycetaceae > Streptomyces > Streptomyces sp. NPDC007162. The sequence continues at coordinate 19,021 of NZ_JBEYFC010000003.1, read as the reverse complement.
CCTTCGGTACGCACCCGGCTGCCGTCCGCGTAGGGCGGGAGGCCCTGGAGCTGGTCCAGCGCGGGGTCGTCGCCCCGGTCGATGTCGCGGAGCAGGATGTCGACCCGCGCCGCGTGTTCTCGCAGGGCCACCTGGACCGCCGGGTGCGTGCACACCGCGTTGAGGGAGCGGCCCAGGCCCGAGACCTGCCAGTCGGAGTGGCGCACGGTGGCCAACAGCTGATCAAGGTCGACGCTCTCGGGGACCCCGAGGTGCTCGACGACGATCTCCGGAAGGTCCAGCGGATCCACGGCCATGGCCTGTGCCGCCTTGACGAGGGCAGTGACCAGGGGAGCGCGGAGCACCTGCTCGACCGGGGTGCTGGCGGCGATGGCCACCCGGTCCTGCCGAGCCGGCCGGAGCTCGCGCGGCATCACGTCGCCGGTTGAGCGGCGGGTGGTGAACGGGGCGGCCCGGTGCTCCCGCAGCAACTGCATCAGGAGTTCGGGGGAAAGGGCGTCGACGACCCACTGAGGGTAGGTGCCGCCGCAGGTCAGGTCGCCGAGGAGGTCTTTCAACCGCTCGGCGGAGTACAACTCCGGCTGCTGGATCAGCCATCGGTGGAAGAGCCACCACCGGATGCGCTCCATCGAGGCCCGGGCGGCTTCCTTCTGTTCCGCGGAGTTGGTAGCGGCCTTCTGGTGCTCCAGCGCCATCAGCCGTCGTTTGAGACGGGGAAACCCCTGCCCGAACTTGTCGAAGCGGGCCTGGTCGGGGCTGGACGCGGCGGCGAGGACTTCGGCACGCAGAGCCGCCTCCTGGGCCCAGAAGGTCTGGGCCACCAGCGGAAACAGATAGGCGAGCGCACTCTCGGTCGGGGACAGCAGCACCCCGTCCAGGAGCCGACCGACGAGGAAGCCGAGCCGTTTGTGGCTGCGTGCGGCCAGATCGCCGTCGTGCCAGGGGTCGTAGCTCAGCCTGCGGACGGCTTTCTCGTAGGTCTGGGCCAGCCGGTCCGCCACGGTCCGGCAGACGTCCCGCAGAGTCTCCAGGGCAGGGCCGTCGGTGGTCCGGTGCCACGGGTATTCGTCGACCCCGCGGACCCAGGGGTGGATTTCGACGCGTCGTTCGAGACCGGGCAGGAGGAGGAAGTCCTTGCCGTCGGCGTCCGTCTCGCAGGTCACCTTCACCTGTTGCGGGGGGCTGGTCTTGCCGTACGCCCGGTAGTAGTCGTCGACCCGCTGCTGCACCTGTGCGGAGAACTCCCGCAGCCGCAGGGCGTGCGGATCGGCGGTGATCACGTCGGCGACGGCGCGCGAGAAGATGCTGAACGAATCGCCCTGCTGCGTACCCATGTCGTAGCCGGGCTGGAGGGTGTCCGTCGGCCTGATGAAGCGAGCGACCTGGGGGGCCGCGCAGGCGTGGACGTAGGCGACCTTGCGACGCAGCGCGTCCATGATCTCCGGGGGCTTCCACCGCCGCATTCCGGAGAACGACTTGGTGTCCGGCAGCATGCCCTCGCGGCACGTGTCGAGCAGGAACACGACCCGTTCGGCGGGGCAGCGGTCCACCTGCTGGTGCCAGCCGATCTCGATGCAGTTCCTGGCGAACGAGTCCGTGTCGGGTGCGTCCTCGGGAACCAGGTAGTCCTTGCCCTCGATGTGGAGCCCGTGTCCGCTCAGCACGATGAGCAGTGTGTCGCCGCGCCGAGCGGTGCTGAGGAACTTGTCGACGGCACCGCTCACCGTGCCCGCTGTGATGCCGCGCCGGTGCTCGAAGACGTCGGCTTGGAAGTCGCGGCCGCTCAGAGCCTCGCGCAGCCGCTGCAGGTCGTCCCGGACGAAGGGCAGGTCGGCGAAGCTGGGGCTGTCGGAGTAGTCGCTCGCCCCGATGAGCAGCGCCTTGTACTTCGGCATGGGCGGCGCCCGCTCAGGCGGGCCGCTTGAACGTCAGTGTCAGGCTCCTGGCGTTCTGCATCTGTCCGGAGCCGACGAATTGAACGCCTCCGCTCGCGGTGACCTGGAAGGAGAGCTGAGCCTCGGCCAGCGGGAGTGGCCCACCGCGGTCGGCGACGGACTGGAAGATCTCTTGCAGGGCGTCGACGGCGTCGGCCAGGTTCTTGCGGAGCGGGCCGAGGGGTACCGCACGCAGAACGGCGTCACCGTCGCGGCTGAACAAGCCCATGGAGTCGCCGTCCTCGGCAGCCAGCGCGATGTCCTCCTCGGTAGCCGTCACCCAGAACGGCAGAGTCCGCCCGTCGGACAAAGCCTGTACTGCGGTGTCCCCGGCTCCCTCGACCCCATCCAAGGCCCGCTCGCTCATGCCGTTCCCGTCCCCCTCAGGCGCGCAGTCGCTGCCGTTGTCTTTCCGTTCTTTCTGTCGGAGGGACAACTTTAGTTCCACCGGCGGACTTTGTGGCCGGTGATGCACCTACTGGGCATGTCTCGGGCGCGTTACTTCCGCAGTTCGAAGGCCGGCCCCTCGTCGGCCGCGCTCACCCTGGTGAACCCGGCGCGGGCGAGCACCGCCTGGGAGGCGGTGTTGGCGGGTTCGGTGGTCGCGAAGAGGGAGTTCACGTCGTCGCGGGCCAGCGCCCAGCCGGCCAGGGTGCGGAGTGCCTCCGTCGCGTAACCGTTGCCGCGGGCGGCCTCGGCCAGGTCGTAGCCGATCTCGACGCGGCCCTCCTCGTCCGGCGCGGAGTGGAAGCCGAGGCCGCCGATCGCGCGGCCGTCCTCGCGGCGGACCAGGGCGAAGACCCCGAACTCGGGTCGGTGCACGCCCCCTTCGTAGGCCTTCAGCAGGAAGCCCGCCGCGTCCCTGGTGCCCTCGAACGGGCCGCCGTCGATCCACTCGAAGCCGCCGTCTCCGCCGAGGCGCAGGTCACGGGCCTCGGCAGGGCGGATGCCGACGAGGTCGAGGCGGTCGGCCGGCAGGACGAGGTTGTTGCGCCAGCGCCACTCGGTGACGGGGGCGCGGCCGGGGAGGTCGCCGCGGCCGGTGGCCCACAGGAGGGTCTCCCAGGGCGTCGGGCCGGGCTGGACGTGCGGGAAGAGGAAGGTGAGGACGAACTCGGCGAGTTCCTCGGCGGGGCGGTAGGGGATCTCCAGGCCCTGCGCGATGTCGTGCGTGTGCAGCAGCACCTCGGCGACGCCCATCGCGGCGAACCCCACGCGGTCGGCGCTGCGGAAGGGGTACGGGTGGAAGGCGCGGGCCTCGCGCGGCGCGGTGCGGACGGCGGCGGCGAGCAGGGCGCCGGTGGCCCGGACGACGTGCAGGACACCGGAGTTGTCGGTGCCCTCTTCGAGGCTGAGCTCGAAGGGCACGTAGTCGTCCTGGGCGTCCCCCGCCAGGTTGGCGGCGTAGCCGATGAGGTCGTCGGCTACGTGGACGGCCGTCTCGCGGCAGCTCCACTCCAGCCGCCCCGCCGGCACCCCTTCCCAGTCCCGGTCGACCGCCGTCCCCAGGGTCGCCACACAGCCCGCGACGGCCTCCGCCACCTGATCCCCGCCCATTGCACGCATGGGCCGCACCTTAGGACGCGGGGTCCTCGGCGGTCGACAGCATTTCCAGCTCGGCGGCGAGGTTGTAGCGGGCGGTCGGCTCCCAGTTGCTGCGTCCGTACGGGGTTCTGAACAGCCGGGGCAGGTGCAGGAGTTGGCGCAGGACCGCGGAACGGCCCGCCCGGAAGGCGTCGTTGGGCACGAAGTGGTACTCCTCGCGCACTTCGGCGGTGTAGGCCGCGTACGCGGCGGGCGGGGCGGCGAGGATCGCCAGGTCGGCGTCGCACAGCACCTCGCCGTTGCGGTCGCCGGGGGCCGGGTCGTGGGTGACGGTGAGCCGGACCAGGCGGGCCACCTCGGCGGTCCCGGACGCGGACACCCCGGCCTCGGGGAGGGCGCGCTCGGCGAGGCGGGCCGAGCGCTCCTCGTTCTCCGAGCGGTCCGGCGCGTACACCGCGTCGTGGAACCAGGCGGCGAGCCGGACCAGGTCCGGGTCGTCCGCGTACTCCGCCAGCACGTCGACGTGGTCGAGGACCGCGGTGAGGTGGGCCAGCGTGTGGTACCGGCGCTGCGGCTCCTGCCAGCGGTCCAGCAGGGCGTCGGCGTAACGGGAGGGGTCGGGGCGGCGGGCGTCCTCCCCCGTCGTGCGGAGGGCGCGCAGCCAGCGGGAACGCAGGTCGTCGAGATCGGCCATGGGTTCATTCTCCCGCGCACCACTGCCATCCCCCTAGCGTGGAGGCATGACTGTTGCCGACGAACGTGACCCGCAACTGCCCGGACGTCTCCTCACCGTCGAACGCGACACCCTGATCCCGCTCCTGCGCACCCGGCCGGACGCGGACTTCGCGCTCCCGACCGCCGCGTGTCCGGGGTGGACGGTGCGGGATGTGCTCGCCCACTGCTCGTCCGCCCTGATCCGGGTGGTGGACGGCCGTTTCGAGGAGGGGGTGTTCTCGCCCGCGTCGAACGACCGGGACATCGCGGATCGCGCCGACTGGTCCCACGCGCGCGTACTGGACGAACTGGAGCGTGGCATGACCGAGGCCGGGGAGGTGATCGCGGGGTGGTCGGACGGCGGGCTGGACCGGATCGCCCTGGGGGAGTGGGTGCATGCCGGTGATGTCCGCGACACCCTCGGGGAGCCGGGGGCGTACGCGGGCGCGGGCCTGCCGCACGCCCTCTCGCTGCTGGCCCGGGTGACCCGGCAGCGGGGACACCTGCGGCTGCAAGCGGACCTGGACGACGTCGACGAGCCCCTGCAACTGGGCGAGCCGAGCGGAACCCGGACCCCGGCCCGTTTCATCGGGGACGCGGCGACGCTCGTACGGCTGTACACCGGGCGGTCCGCGGACGGGGCGTCGTACGAGCTGACAGGGGCGACAGCGGGGGAGCTGAACCTGTACGGCTGACCCTCCTCGGTTGAGGCGGGCCCGGTGCGAGGGGGCTCGGGTTGGCCGGGGAGGCGGTCTCGCGGCCGTCGGTGTTCCCCGCGTACCCTGGATTGGACTAGACCTCCTGTGGTCGGTCGCACGGTCACACGGGGAACACCACGGAAGGGGCCCTATGAGCACGCGTGCAGTCCTGGAGGTGATCGCCCTCGACGCCGAGGACGCGGTCGCCGCCCAGGCCGGAGGCGCGGACCGCCTCGAACTGGTCACCGACATGGCGGCCGACGGGCTGACCCCGCCGCCCCGGACCTTCGCCGCGATCAGGGCCGCCGTCGACCTCGACCTGCGCGTGATGCTGCGGCTGGCGGACGGGTTCGCGGCAGGGGACGTCGACCGTCTGGCGGACGTGGCCGGGGAACTGCGGACGGCGGGCGCCGACCAGTTCGTGCTCGGGTTCCTCGACGCGGCCGGCGGGGTGGACCTGCGCGCGGTGGAGCGGATGGCGGAGGTGCTGGCGGGCTGCCGCTGGACCTTCCACCGCGCGATCGACCGGGCCGCCGACCGCGACGCCCTGCGCAAGGAACTCGCCGACCTGCCCGGCCTGGACACCTACCTCACCGCGGGCGCGGCGGAGGGCGTCGACGAGGGCCTGCCCACGCTGCTGGCGGAGGCACGCCGACGCGGCGAACCGGGCTACGAGCAGACGCTCCTGGTGGGCGGAGGACTGCGGCTCGATCACGTCCCGCACCTGCTGGCGGCGGGGATCGACGCCTTCCACATCGGCGGCGCGGCGAGGCCGGGGGGCTGGGACGGACCGGTGTCGGAGGAGGCGGTACGGAGCTGGCGCAGCGCACTGGAACTCCCCCGCGGCGCAGGGGGACGGCGCGAGGCACCGGTCATGGTGCAGGGGCCCGTGCCCTGAAGGCCTGTAGCCACCTGCCCATGCCCGTGCCCGACCGCTTGTCCGAGGCACTCGGGCAGGCTCAGATCGGACGTGACGGGGCGGGCGGTGGCTGCCGGGGGGAGATGAGGGTGGCGGCGCCGTGGCGGCGTTGGCGTCGGCTGTATTCGGTGATGGCCTGCCACAGGTCGCGCCGGTCGACGTCGGGCCAGTAGCCGGGGGTGAAGTACAGCTCGGCGTAGGTGGCGTGCCAGGGCAGGAAGTTCGAGGTGCGCTGCTCGTTGCCGGTGCGCCACAGCAGGTCGACGTCCGGCATGTCGGGGTGGGGCAGGTGCCTGGCGAAGTCGTCCTCACCGATGAGACGGGGGATCACGTCGCCCGCTCGGGCCGCCTCGGCGAGGGCCGCGGCGGTCCTGGCGATCTCGTCGCGGCCACCGTAGTTGATGCACACGGTGAGGGTCAGACCGGTGCGGGCGCGGGTGCGGCGCTCCTCGCGCTGGAGGGCTTGAACGAGTTCTTCGGGCAGGTGGTCGGGGCGGCCGGACCAGCGTTGACGTACGTCGAGATCGCGGATGGGGCCTTCGTCGAGGTCGCGTCGGATCGCTTCCAGGATCGTGCTGGTCTCCCCGGTGTCGCGTTTCCAGTTCTCGGTGGAGAACGCGTAGAGCGTCAGGTGTCGCAGGCCGATCTCCAGGGCGCCGTAGACCATCTCGTGCGCGGCGGCGGCGCCGACGCGGTGGCCTTCGGAGCGGGGCAGGCCGCGCTGCCGGGCCCAGCGGCCGTTGCCGTCCATGACGACAGCCACGTGGGAGGGCATGCGGTCGGCGGCGATCCGCGGGGGCCGGGCGCCGTCAGGGTGCGGTGGCGGGGGCCCCAGAGCGGTGTCTTCGGCCGCCGGGTCCGGCGCGCTCGCGGTCACCGCCGACCGTCGGGGTCCGGGCACGGTCAGGGACGTCAGGCTCCAGGCCAGACGCGAGCGGATGCGGGCGGGGGCCAGGATGCGGGCACGGGTGACGAGGGAGGGGCGCGGGGAGCGCTTGAGCAGGGCGGGGCCGGCCGCGTCGACGGCGCCCAGTTGGGCGCGCATTAGGCAGGCCGATGTGTCAAGCACGGTGGCGGCGCCCGGATGCATGCCTCTCGTCATCGCGGGCCTGGTCACCCATTGGCGAGCCAGATCGGTCATCGCGCCGATCAGTGCCGCTGCGGCCGGGCTCCAGCGCCTCAGCCGCAGGTCGTCCTCCGCGCCGGGGTAGGCGTCCAGGGCCTCCTGCGGCAGGAGCAGGCGGCCCTGGACGAGGTCGGAGCCCAGGTCGGTGAGGACATCGGTGAGCTGGGCCCCGTCGACGAACCGCGCATAGTCCTCCTGCCGGTCCAGCCTCAGCGCCATCGGCGCTCCGGCCTGTTCGAACAGGTGCCGTACCTGGTCGGCCCAGGGCAGGACTTCCTCGCTGCACCAGGACCGCCACGCGGCCCAGTCGGCGAAGTGCCGGCCGTGGGTGTCGTCACGTGTGCTGCTCATGGCGCCCCGCAGGCCGGACAGGTCCAGGCGCCATCGCAGGGCGGTGTCCACCAGGGCGTGCCGGACCGGATCCCGGCTCGTGCCGGCCGCCAGGTCGCCCTGCAGGGCTTCCGCCCACGCTTCGACGCGGGCCGCACGGTCGGCCGGCTCCGCATCCTGCTGGTCGGCCAGGTCGTCCAGGACGCTCGCTGCCGCCCACAGGGCCCACCCGGCCGGGCGCAGCACGGTCGGCATCAACTGGATGAGGACGTAGATCGCGGGATCGTGCCGTCGGGTGGTGCGTCGGCACAGCCGGTACGCCGCCCGCAGGGCCGGGTCCCCACCGATGAGCGACCGGGCGGTGAGTCGCCGCCGCCGGGCTTGGTGGACCGCATCGAGGTCAGGTGTCATGGACTGTGGTGTGGCGCGCATGGGGGATTCCGGAGTCTCAGGATGCTTCCGTGTCGGACACCGCGGATGAGGGCGTGGAGACCTGACGCGGCGCGAGAGGACCGGCCTGGTCACTTCTTTGCGCCGGCAACGAGGTCTGGGAGGTCAACGGCAGGAAGCTGCGGGTGCTGCGACGGAAGCCCACCAGCGCGACCAGTGCGGCTGCCGCGAACCAGGTGAGCTGAATGGCCAGATGGTCCGGGACCGGGCTGGTGGAGAAACCGGCTGCGGTGCCGGCCTGCATGGCTCCGTAGGAGGGCAGGTAGCGCATGATCGGGTTGTCGGCCCCGGAACTGGTGATCGGGTTCTGCAGCGCAAGGTCGATGATGCTGGTCATCACGATGGCGAACATGCCCTCGACCTCCCGGCGCAGCAGGGAGCCGAAGCCGACGCCGAGCGCACCGTAGGTGAGCCCGGCGCAGAACAGCGCGGCTGCGAGGAGGAGAGGCTGGCGGGGTGTCCAGGCCAGGCAGGTGACCGCGGTGGCGTAGGCAGCGACTGTCGCCGAGACCAGGGCCAGGGCGGTGACCTTGGCCAGGACGAGGTGGGCGCGCGGGTAGCCGGCCATGGCGAGCCTGCGGTCGAAGCCGCTGCCGCCGAATGTGGCCGCGAACATCATGAACCCGGTGATCAGCGTGACGGCGTTGAGCGCGCCGCTGATCTCGGTCAGTTCGTTGCCGTGCGGCGTCAGCGCCTCTCCGGTGGCGCGAAGACGCATCCGGGCGGGGGTGTCCGGCATCGCCAGGTACGCCAGGGTCGTCCACACCGGGACGAAGAGGCCCACCAGGATCATGGCGAACCGGTTGCGGCCGTGCTCGATGAGCGCGAACCGGGTGGCGACGGCGAAGCGGGTGAGGTGGAACCTCATGCGACGGCCCCCGCCCCGTCCGGGTGCAGCAGCCCGCCGTCCAGGCGCCACAGCTCGTCCAGGCGGTCGGTGTCGTACGCCAGGTGAGAGACGACCAGTACCGAACGCCCCGCATCCCGCAGCCGCACGGCCAGATCCCAGAACCGCTGGTAGGTGTCCCAGTCGAACCCCTGGTACGGCTCGTCCAGCAACAGCACCTGCGGATCGTGCATGAGCGCCAGTGTCACGTTCAGCTTCTGCCGCGTGCCGCCGCTGAGCACACCGGCCCGCTCATCGGCGTATCCGGTGAAGCCCAGAACCTCCATGACCTCCTCGGCGTACCGCACGTCGGGCAGATGGTAGGCCGTCTGGAAGAACGTCAGGTGCTGTCGGACCGTCAGAGCGTCGTTGAGGACCACGTGCTGCGGGCAGTAGCCGAACCGGCCACTGTGCCGGACCGTGCCGCGCGTGGGTCGTAATCCGCCGGACAGGACCTTCAGCAGCGTGGACTTCCCGGCGCCGTTCTCCCCGACGATCCCGCACAGCGTGCCTACCCGAAGCCGCAGGTCGACACCGCGCAGGACCACGCGCCGACGGTAGGCATGATGCACATCCCTGACCTCCACCCCTGTCCCCCCTGCAGACCTGGACCGACCGCGGACCGACCGCGGACCGCGACCCGAATGGCCCAACGATCACGGCGCGCCGAGGACACGGACCACCCCCGCCACCGGGGCGCGGTGGCGTCCGCGCCGGCGGCGACAGGGGGAGAAAGTCATGCCAGCTCCAGAGGCCGGGAGCCCCGTGGCGGGGCCACGAAGAAGGTAATGGGGGCGGCCGCTCAGCTCAGCTGCGGCGGCAGTGGAGCCGCGTGTGTCACGATCAGCCCCGACACCGCTCGGGTCAGCGCCACGTACAACCGCCGCAGCCCCGTCCGTTCGTCCGGCTCGCCGTCCACCACCGCCTGCGGTTCGTCGAGGACCACGTAGTCGTACTCCAGGCCCTTGGCGAGCGAGGCGGGAACCAGGGTGAGGCGGGTCTCGGCCGTGGTCTCCTCGCCGGGGGCCAGGTGGCCGATGCCGGCCTCCGTCAGCGCCCGGGCGAGCGCGGGCACGCGCGCGTCCGCCGCGATCAGGCCCGTCGACCCCTCGTTGCGCAGCAGCTCCGCGCACGCCGAGACGACGTCGGCGGCCTCGGTGACGGCACGGACGGCGAAGAAACCGGGGTTCTCACGGACCGAGGCGACCGGGGTGAGGCCGGGCGCGATGTGCGGGAGCAGCCGGGAGGCGTAGGTGATCACGTCGGTCGGGACCCGGAAACCCGCCGTCAGCTCCTCGACCACGCCGTCCGCCTTGCCGAGGTGGGCCAGCGCCTCGTCCCAGCTCCGGGTCGCCCAGGGCGTGGTGCCCTGCGCCAGGTCGCCGAGGACGGTCGCCGAGCCGGTGGTGCAACGGCGGCCCACCGCGCGGTACTGCATCGGCGACAGGTCCTGCGCCTCGTCGAGGACCACATGGCCGAGCGAGTGCGTGCGCTCCACCAGGTCCGTCGTCTCGTCGATCAGCACGGCGTCCGCGGGCGACCACCTGGCCGCCTTCACCGACCGCACCGGCCTGGTCCACACGATCGTCTTCTGCTCGTCCTCGGTGAGGATCCCGGCGGCGTGCTCCGCCAGGAAGTCCGTGTCGGTGAGCAGCCGCAGGACCAGTTTCGCCGGGTCGACCGGCGGCCAGACCTGCTTCACGGCCGCCTTCACCGCCGCGTTGCGCGCCACCGAGTCCTGCACGCGGTCGTCGGGCGCCTCCCCCGACCGTTCCATCTGGACCAGCACGGCGTGCGCGATGCGCTGCGGCAGGGCCTCGCGCGCGGCGCCGTACCGGATACCCCGGTCCAGCAACTCGCGGACGATGTCCTCCAGTTCGTACGCCGGGACCCGCCAGCGCCGGGAGCCGCGGACCACCACGACCGGCTCGGTGGGCATCGTGACGTGCGCGTAGACGGCCCGGCGCAGGACCTCCGCCATCCGGGCGTCGCCCTTGATGACCGCGGCGGCCGCGTCGTCGGTGCCCCTGAGCTCGACGTGCCGGCCCACCAGGTCGTCCACGGTCGCCTGCTGGACCGTCAGCTCGCCCAGCGCGGGCAGCACCTGCTCGATGTAGTGCAGGAAGGACCGGTTCGGGCCGATGACGAGGGTGCCGGTGCGGGCGAGCCGCTCCCGGTGCGCGTACAGGAGGTAGGCCACCCGGTGCAGGCCGACGGCCGTCTTCCCGGTCCCCGGCCCGCCCTGCACGCACACCGTGCCGCCGAGCCCGCTGCGCACGATCTCGTCCTGCTCCGGCTGGATGGTCGCGACGATGTCGCGCATGGGGCCGACGCGCGGCCGCTCGATCTCCTGCTGGAGCAGCTTGCTGGTACGGGCCGCCTCGGCGGGGTCGGAGAGGTGCTCGTCCTCGTACGCGGTGATCTCGCCGCGCGTGTACCCGAACCGGCGGCGCAGCGCGATGTCCAACGGGTCCTTCTTCGACGCCCGGTAGAACGGCTGCGAGACCGGCGCCCGCCAGTCGATGACCATCGGGTCGCCGTCGTGGTCGTGCACGTGCCGGCGCCCGATGTAGAAGCGCTCCCCGGCCGCGCCCTCGGCCCGGTCGACGCCGGGGGCGTGCAGGTAGTCGAGGCGGCCGAAGAAGAGGGGGGTGTCGCTGAGGTCGGCCAGCGCCTTGATCCGCTCGTCGATCTGACGGGTCAGTACCTCGGCGTTGACCCAGTTCGCGGTGACGTCGCGGATGTCCAGCGACTCCACGTCCTCGCGCATGGCGCGCAGGGCGGACCGGGACTCGGCGAGGTGCGCACGCTCGCGGGAGAGGGGGTCGGTGGCCGGTGCGGCGGCGGGTGTCGTGACGGTTGCGGTGTGTCGGTCCGTGAGCGGGTCGTGGGCGGGCGTGGACAAGGGGGTGCCTCCGAAGGCCTGCGGTGGACGGCGCGTGCGGTTGTCGCGCGGGGTGGCGATCAGCCGACCGGTTTCCGTCCGGCCGGCGGCACTCCGGGGAGGGAGGCGGGCAAGAGCGGAGATTCTAGTGAGGCGGGGGCGGGGGAGGCCAATGGATTTCCTGGATGCTCCTCCCCCTAGGGGAGAGATCACCCTGAAGGCCGGTCGGAGGTAGGGGTGGGGGTCCGTCCCGGGGTGGACGGGCGGATGCCGGAAATTGGACCCGTGGACCGATGCCGCGCTCATGCCCGAAGTACGACCATTGAGACATGAGCGCAGCAGCCATCACACCAGCCCCCAGCCGTCCGCCGGGCGCCACGGCCGTGGACGGCGTCCCCCACCACCGCCTGGGCGACGCCCTGCGAGCCGTCAAGGTCTTCGTCACCGCGGCGTTCAGCGTCGCCATACTCGGCGAGTACGGCGAGGAAGCGGGCATACACCGCAAGTGACGGCATAGGGTCACCATCGTGCCGAACCGCACGGTGCCGTCGCCCTGTCCTCCCCCGCCCCGTTCCCTCCCGTCCCGACTCCTCCTGTCCGTCTCTCTCCTGTCGGCCTCCCTTTCCTCCCTGGCCGTCCTCTGTCTTCTCCTCCACGCCCCGATGGCCGATCTGCTGGTCTACCGGGCGGAGGGCGAGGCCGTGGTCCACGGCGGCGACCTGTACGGCTTCACGGTCACCGAGTGGCGGCTGCCGGCGACGTACCCGCCCTTCGCGGCGGTCCTCTTCGTCCCGACGACCTGGATCCCCGTCCCGGCCCTGAAGGTGGCGTTCCTCGCGGGCAACGCGCTCCTGCTCGCCTTCCTCGTCACCCTCTCCGCCCGGCTGGCCGGCCGCACCGCACCCCTGCCACTGCTCTGCGCGGCGACGGCGGGCGCCCTCTGGCTGGAGCCGGTCTTCCAGACCCTTCTCTTCGGCCAGGTCAACCTGGCGATCACCTGCCTGGTCCTGTGGGACCTCCCCCGCCCGTCCGGCGCCCGTGCCAAGGGCCTGGCCCTGGGCGTCGCGACCGGCATCAAACTCACCCCGGCGGTCTTCATCGCCTACCTGTTCCTGACCGCACGCAGAAAGGAGGCGGGCGTCGCGACGGCGTCCTGCGCGGGCACGGCACTGCTCGGTGCCCTGCTCCTCCCCTCGGCCACCGTGGACTTCTGGACGCGGCGCCTGTTCGAGACCGGCCGGGTCGGCAGTGCCTGGATCGTCGACAACCAGTCGCTGCAGGGCCTGATCGCCAGGTCGCTGCACACCGGGACACCGGGCCTGTCCTGGGCGATCCCGACGGCCGCGGTGGCGGCGGCCGGCCTGTGGCTGGCGGTCCGCGTCCACCGCGGCGACCGTATGGCGGGCAACCGTGACGCGGGGGACCGCTGGGGCATCCTCCTCACCGCGTGCACGGCACTGCTGATCAGCCCGATCAGCTGGTCCCACCACTGGGTGTGGTGCGTCCCGCTCCTGGCCGTGCTGCTCGCGGCGGGCCGCCCGCGCCTGGCCCTGGCCGCCGGGGCCGTGTTCACCGCCCGCACGATGTGGCTGCTGCCCCACGAGGGCGACCTCGACCTACGTCTCCCGTGGTGGCAGCAGCCTCTCGCGGCGCCGTACCCGCTCCTGGGGCTGGCGCTGCTGGCGGGCGCGGCCCTCGCCCTGCGGCGCGCCCCGCGGCGGTCGGGTCAGGGGCGGAGGGGTCGGGATCTGCCGGGCCGTGCTCAGCCCTCCGTCAGCAGCTCGTCCGCGTCCATGATCCGGTAGGCGTAGCCCTGCTCCGCCAGGAAGCGCTGGCGGTGGGCGGCGAAGTCCTGATCGATCGTGTCGCGGGCGACGACGGAGTAGAAGTGCGCCTGGTGGCCGTCGGCCTTGGGGCGGAGCACCCGGCCGAGCCGCTGGGCCTCCTCCTGGCGGGAGCCGAAGGTGCCCGAGACCTGGATGGCGACCGTCGCCTCCGGCAGGTCGATGGAGAAGTTGGCGACCTTGGAGACGACCAGCACGCTGATCTCGCCCTCGCGGAAGGAGTCGAAGAGCTTCTCGCGCTGGGCGTTGGAGGTCTCGCCCTTGATGACGGGGGCGTTCAGATGCTCGCCGAGTTCGTCGAGCTGGTCGATGTACTGGCCGATGACGAGGATCTGCTGGCCCGCGAAACGCTTCACGATCGCCTCCGTGACCTTCCGCTTGGTCGCGGTGGTCGCACAGAAGCGGTACTTCTCCTCGGTCTCGGCGGTGGCGTAGGCGAGCCGCTCCGAGTCGGTGAGGTTGACCCGCACCTCGACACAGTCGGCCGGTGCGATGTAGCCCTGCGCCTCGATCTCCTTCCAGGGGGCGTCGAAGCGCTTGGGCCCGATCAGGGAGAACACGTCCGACTCCCGGCCGTCCTCGCGCACGAGGGTGGCCGTGAGCCCCAGCCGCCGACGCGCCTGAAGGTCGGCGGTGAACTTGAAGACAGGAGCCGGCAGCAGATGGACCTCGTCGTAGACGATCAGACCCCAGTCGCGGGAGTCGAAGAGTTCGAGGTGCGGGTAGACACCCTTCCGCTTCGTCGTGAGCACCTGGTACGTGGCGATGGTGACGGGCCGGATCTCCTTGCGCGTCCCGCTGTACTCGCCGATCTCGTCCTCGGTGAGGCTCGTGCGCTTCACCAGCTCGTGCTTCCACTGGCGCGCGGAGACGGTGTTGGTGACGAGGATCAGGGTCGTCGACTTGGCCTGTGCCATGGACCCTGCGCCGACCAGCGTCTTCCCCGCGCCGCACGGCAGCACGACGACACCGGACCCGCCGTGCCAGAAGTTCTCCACGGCCTGCTTCTGGTACGGCCGCAGCGCCCAGCCGTCCTCGGCGAGCTCGATCGGGTGCGCCTCGCCGTCCACGTACCCGGCGAGGTCCTCGGCGGGCCAGCCCAGCTTCAGCAGGGTCTGCTTGATCTGCCCGCGCTCGGAGGGGTGCACGGCGACGGTGTCGGGGTCGATGCGGGCCCCGACCAGCGGGGCGATCCGCTTGGAGCGCAGGATCTCCTCGAGCACCGGGCGGTCGGTGGTGGTCAGCACCAGCCCGTGCGCCGGGTGCTTGCTGAGCGTCAGCCGGCCGTAGCGGTCCATGGTCTCGGCGATGTCGACCAGCAGCGCGTGCGGCACCGGGTAGCGGCTGAACTCCACCAGGGCGTCCACGACCTGCTCGGCGTCGTGGCCGGCCGCCCGCGCGTTCCACAGGCCCAGCGGGGTCACGCGGTAGGTGTGGATGTGCTCCGGTGCCCGCTCCAGCTCGGCGAAGGGCGCGATGGCCCGACGGCAGTCGTCCGCCCGCTCGTGGTCCACTTCGAGGAGCAGGGTCTTGTCGGACTGGACGATTAGGCAGGACACGCATACCTCCGCGGATAAGGTCGTCTCATGACAGAAACAACGTCTGTCACAGCACGGGCTATGCCCCGTGCCCGACGCCGGAAGGGTGTCCCGGCCGACGCGCCGGGGATGCGCGCCGCTGTCTATGTTCGCCCATCACGCGAAACCGACGAGACGACTTCGCCGGAACGCCGGCGTGACATCGATGTCCCGGGCTTCTCGCGCGGGCTCGACCGGCCGGGACTGCAACCATCGGCCACCTCAGCTCTCAGGTCCTCGAAGGGAGCGTTGCGATCGGGCGCAGGGCTGAAACCGTGCCAGGTAGGCGAGGGTCGAGCCGCTCCTGGTGCTCAGATGCAGGCCGGACGCGTCGGCGAGACGGTGCAGAGGGCCGAAGGGGATCCAGTGCCGGTCGAAGAACTCGCCCACGACCAGCCGCCCTGCGGGGGTGAGCACCCGTGCTGCCTCAGCGAGCACCCGTTGTGGTTCCGGGATCTCGCCCAGTGCGGTCACCAGATACATGGCGTCGAAGGTGTCGTCGTCGAAGGGCAGCTCGCGGGCATCCGCCTGGGTGGGCACGATGTTGGGCACTGCGCGCTGCCCCGCACGGTGCATCACGTGGCGGAGCATCTCGGGTTGGATGTCGAGGATGTCGAGCTGCCCGTGGGGCCCGAGTTGCGGTGCGATGTGCAGCGACTGCAGTCCGGTGCCGGGCCCCACTTCGAGGATCCGCTCGCCCGGGCTCGGGGTGAGCACCGCGTCGAGCCGGGCGGATGTGAGGAACGGCAACGGCAGGTCCAGCAGGCTGCGTTGGGCGTAGGGGTACGGCGCCTTGTCGCCGAACCACCAGGCGCCTGCGGCGGCAGCGGCACCGAGGGCGCAGGCCCAGCGCAGGCGCGGTGCGGTCAGCACAGCAGAGCCCATGGTGTTCTCCAGTTCTGGGGTGTCCGGGGTTGCGGCTACGGCCGCCGTGCGGCCCGGGTCGGTGTGGCGGGTTTCACGGGGTGCGGGGCAGCGCTCGAACCGCCAGGCGGACGCATACCGCTGCGAGCGGGAGTTCCGCGAACAACGCCATGACCAGCGCCGCGCGCAGTTCGCTCCCGCCGGCCGCGGTCATCGTGTCGAACCAGGCGTCGACGGTGAGCAGGGCGGCTGTCGCGGCGGCGGCCGGTGCCAGTCGCCGATCGCCGTGGGTGGCCAGCAGACCTGTGGTGATCAGGCCGACCGCCTCCAGCGCGTCCAGACCCACCCAGGCGGCGGACCAGTGGGAGGCACGGAACGTGGTCGGCAGGCTGGTGGCCAGCACGACGAGCCACGGCAGCAGCGCCACCCCGCAGCCGGCCAGGACAAGACCCCGCCGTCGGCCCGGAAGGCGGTCCGGACCACGGCGCTGCGGGCTGGGAAGCGATCCCGTGCGCGGGCCGTGCGGCCTGCGTATGCCGAGCTCGGCGTCCGGCTCCGGGAACAGTTCGATGATTTCCTGCACGCCCTTCAGCCTGCGCCGCACAGCGATCACAGTCAGTAATGCCGGGTTCCGTTCCCAGGGTGGTGCCAGCTTCACCATCGATCCGGACGCACGGTGTATGGCATAGCCCTCACCTGGCGTTTTACCGTCGAGCCATGACGTTTCCCCGGGCGCTGCGGCGCAGAGTCGTTCGGGTCCGGCGGGACACCGGTTTCTTGGCGGCCGGGATTCCGCTGCACCTTGCGCTGGTGCCGTTGTGGAGCTGGATGGCGACGAGTGGCGCGAAGCCGGGGGCGTGGCCGTGGCTCCCGCTCCCGTCTGTGCTGATCCTGCTCGGGGTGCTTGCGCTCACCGCTGTGCAGCGACGCCGTTACCGGGTGCTGCTGGGGGTGGAGATCCTCCGGCTGCCGGCCGCGCGCGAGCAAGGGTGGCCGAGGCGCGCTCTGCGGTGGCTGTCCGTGGCCCAGACCTGGCGGCAGGCCGGATACCACCTGCTGGTCGGTCCGCTCCTGGCCGTGGTGGAACTGGGGGTGCTCGCTGCGTGGGTCGCGGGCCTGGCCGGCGTCACCGTCGACGGGTGGGCCTGGATGTTGCCGGTCCAGGTTCGCCTGGACCATGTCGACTACGCGACCCAAGGGGTGTACTACACCGCGGCCGGCGTGCTGCTGCTGTGCGCCGCGTCCTGGCTGACCGGGCCGGTGACCCGCGCCGAGACCCGGATCGCGCTCGCGCTGCTCGGGACCAGCCGCTCCCAGCAGCTTCAGCAGCGTGTCGAGCACCTGTCCGAGAGCCGCACCGACCTGATCGACGCCGTCGACACCGAACGCCGCCGCATCGAACGCGACCTGCACGACGGCACCCAGCAGCGCCTGGTCTCCCTCGCGGTCAACCTGGGCCTGGCCAAGGCCACCCTCACCAACCTGCCGGACGAGGTCCGCGCCGTGATCGACGAGGCGCACCGCGAGGCGAAGGAGGCCATCGCCGAACTCAACGACCTGGTGCGCGGCCTGCACCCGGCCGTCCTCGAAGACCGCGGGCTGGACGCGGCGCTGTCCGGGCCGGCCGCCCGGGTACCGATCCCGGTGCGGCTGCGCGTCGACCTCGAGGAGCGAGCGGCGCCCACCGTGGAGTCGATCGCCTACTTCGTGGTCTCCGAGGCGCTCACCAACGTCACCAAGCACGCCCGCGCCACCCGCGTGGACGTCACTGTCGAACAGGTCGGGAGAATGCTGCGCGTGAACATCACCGACGACGGGATCGGCGGCGCCGACACCTCCACCGGCAGCGGACTGAGCGGGCTGGCCAAACGGGTCGGTTCGGTCGACGGCACCTTTCACATCAGCAGCCCGGTCGGGGGCCCGACCAGCATCGCCGTGGAGCTGCCGTGCGAGCCGTGATCGCCGAGGACTCACTGCTGCTGCGCGTCGGGCTCGTCAAGGTCCTGGAAATGGCCGGCTTCGAGATCGCCGCCGAAGTCGGCGACGCCGAGGCCCTGCTTGCGGCCGTCGGGGAACACCGGCCCGAGCTGGCCCTGGTCGACGTCCGCATGCCACCCGGCTTCACCGACGAAGGCGTGCGCGCCGCGCTGGTGATCCGTGAGCAATGGCCGCAGACCGCGGTGGTACTGCTCTCGCAGTACGTCGAGGAGCGGTATGCGGCCGACCTGCTGACGGCCAACACCAGCGGCGTCGGCTACCTGCTCAAGCAGCGCGTCGCCGACGTGGAGGAGTTCGTGGCTTCCGTTCGGCGGGTTGCGGCCGGGGGCACGGCACTGGATCCACAGGTGGTCGCCCAGCTGCTCGTGCGCCGCCGCAGTGACCCGCTCGACCGGCTGACGCCACGCGAACGGGAGGTACTCGCCCTGATGGCCGAGGGACGCTCCAACACCGGGATCGCCGAGGCCCTGGTCGTCAGCGACAGCGCAGTGGCCAAGCACATCAACAGCATCCTCGCCAAACTCGACCTGCCCGCAGCCGACGCCGACCACCGGCGCGTTCTCGCCGTCCTGAGATTCCTCGGCGCCTCCCCGACCTGAAGCGCGAGCGACCACCTTCGCCGTCGTACGCAATGTGCTCCGCCCGTGCCCGGTGTCTGCGGCTGTCCGATCGTCCTGTGCAACCTTGAGCCCGTTTCGGATGTCATGTCCGGGGGGAGCCGCGCGGCGCGTGCGGCTCGGGGAGGAGGGGCGGGGTGATGTCCGTACGCATCTGGGGGACCGGCGCCGGGGCGCTGGTGGTGCTGATCGCCGCCGGGGTGTGGGCGCGCGGGTCGAGCGCCGTGGACACCGGTCTGTGGACCGAGGTGCGTCCCGCGATCGAGGCCCGGCTGGTGGCCCAGTCCGCCGGGACCGGCACCGGGGAGAGCGGGACCGCTGCGAGGGCGCGCTGGTTCTGCCGGGCGGAGGCCCTGGACCTGGAGGCGAGCGGGGACCGCGTGCGGGCCGGTATCGACAGCCTCTGCGAGGAGTACGGCGTGCGCGAGGGCGCTCTGGTGCTGTTCGGCGGCGCCGAGATACCGCAGGTGATGCGGCTGGAGCGGGACACGGTGCACGGCGGCTACCGGGTCGTCTCCACCGAGGAGGCCCCGGAGGACGCGGACGCCGCGTGGTACGAGGAGCACTTCAGCCCCTACGCCGAGGATCGTAAGACCACACGTCTGAAAACCAGACACAGAGCAGTAAAACTCGAA